>JAYVRT010000758.1:0-15178 GCA_043776025.1 Archangiaceae bacterium
ACCTGCTTTTGGTAGGCGGAGACCGCCGCACGTGTCTTCGCGCCGAACTTTCCGTCGACCGTGCCCACGCTGAAGCCCGCTGCCTTCAGCTGCGACTGAACCTTCGAGACGGCCGCGCCGCGAGCCCCCGTCGTCATCGAGCCGTTTCGGGTGGTCCCCGTCGAGTGCGAGCTGGAGTGATTGGAGGAGCTGGATGAGACGCCCATGGTGGAACCCTCACGCGAACGGATACGGAAATATCGCTCTTATGTCTTTGAGAGTTGCACAGTGAAGGCGGCTGGCATGTCGATTGCGCATCAAGCGCAACCCGGAAGACAGGCCGCGTTCCGGGTGGGTGGTTTGAGTACAGCAATGCCAGCTGCGAACTGTTGAGGCTAATCGCAAAGCAGGTCTCGGGAACGAGCTTAGACGACGGCTCCTGAGCTACGGCGCCAGCTCGCTCGGCCCCAGCGCCCGCACCTTCCACCCCGCCTCTTCGAATGTCTGGCGGTGCTCGGCGAAGACACTGCCCTCGGCGACGACGACGTCCGCCCCGGCGACCATCAGCACCGGCGGCAGCTTCGCCGGCCCCTTCGCCTTGCCGGTGACGATGCGCTTTCGCCAGCGCGTCGACACGCCGCGGGAGAAGCCGACCATCAACGAGGTCAGCTCCTTGCTGCCGGTGACCATCATCAGCGGGGTGCCGGGAGGCAGAAACGGGTGGGCCGCGAGCAGCTTCGCCTCGGCCCCGGTGGGCACGCCCAGCTGCACCACCGCCGAGCCCTCGCCCTTCCAGTCAGGGTAGGCGTCGAGCGCGCCCTGCAGCTGCAGCCGCTTGAGCGCGCACAGCGCGTCGATCAACACCTGGGCGAGGTGGCGCTCGGTCTGCGCGGGGTCATCCGCCCACGCCGAGAGGTAGTGGCTCACCTTCGCGACGGCGCGGGGCTTGCGGGGCTTTCTCCTCGGCGGCATCTCCCCCTGACTTTGGGAGCGTTTTCGCCTCCAGCAAAATTTCCTACTTCCCGGCGGTGTGGAAGATGAACGGGTAGGTCACCACCACCAGCCCTGCCCACTTGCGCGCGGGGAAGACGAGCAGGCGGGCGCGGTTGGCGACGCACTGCTCGAGCTCGGCGTTGTGCACGGTCGTCTGCCCCACGCTCGCGTCGGGGACCTTGCCCGACTGGGAAATCGAGAAGCGCACCGACACCTTTCCTTCGAGCGAAGGGAAGCGGTTGAGCAGAGACTCGTAGCAGTAGCGGAACCCGGGGAGGTTCTGGTGAATCACCCGGCGCACCAGTTCCTTGTCGAGGCAGCCCGCCCCGTCCTTCGAGCAGTTCTCCTCGACGTCGATCGGGATTGTCGGGTCGGGCTTGTCTTTTGGGGCCAGCTGCATCCCGACGCCGTACTTGTTGTCGCCACCGGCGTGGCCGTGGGTGCCGAGCCGGCCGATGCCCTCGAGCGCGAGTCCCCCCAGGCCGTGACCGTCCGGAGCGTGGCCCGCGCCCAGCCCTCCGTAGCCGTCGCCGGCCTGAGCGGTGCGCAGCCCGTTGGCGGCGGCGAGGAGATCCTGCCCTCCGCCGCCACTGATCAACTTCAGCGCCCCCGGCCCGTGGAAGATCGACCCGACGTCGACCGCCGCCTGCGCGCTGGGACGGCCGGTGGGCCGCGAGACGGGCGCCAGCCGGGCCTTCGGCGGCGACGACGGCGTCGGCTTCGTCTTCTGCGGGTGTGGCGCCGCAGCGGACGCGCTCGCCTGGCGCGCGCTGACGTCGTTGAGGATCTTCAGCACCCGCGTCGAGCCTCCGCTCAGCCCGTCGTCGAGGTCCGAGCCCTCGGCGTCCCGGTTGGCGGCGGCGACCGCGAAAAACCCGAACGCAGCCGCGAGCAGCAGCCCGAGGTTGACGGTGGTGAAGTCGAAGGTGGCTCCGCGCTGCACCGACGGCGGCGCGTCGAGCACCCTGGCCTCGAACGTGAGCGGCCCGAAGTCGAACCCAGCGTGGTCGCCGCGCTCGAGGGCCACCGCCTCTCCCTGGGTCGTCCAGCACTCGGAGCGGCGGGTCACCTGGACCTTCGCGCCCTTCGGCGCCGACAGCGCCGCGCCCTCTTCATCGACCTCCAGCAGCTGAAAGGCCTTCGCTCCGCCGCAGGCCAGGTCGCAGCGCGGCCCGGTGCCGATGGTGAAGGTCCTCGGACTGCCCAGAGGAAAGTACTCGTGGGCGAGGCTCTGATCTCCCCAACGAACCGACAGCAACACACCCGCGCCGCGCCCTGAATTGCCCATGCCTTCAACGGACACCAGCCGCGGCGGCGGGTTCCATGCGGGCGATGACGGGCGTCCGCCTCGCCTGGCCCCAAAAACACGACGTCCCGGGCTACCGCGCAGGGTGACCCGGGACGAAGAGTACGGCGCGCGACTGCTCTTAGAAGCGCTCGCCTTCGGCGATCATCTGGTGAACGACGGCGTCGATGCCGCGCTTGTTGATGATCCTCAGCCCGTGCGCCGAGACCTTGATCTTGATCCACTTCTTCATCGTCGGGACGAAGAAGCGGTGGATCTGGATGTTCGGCAGCGAACGGGTCTTCGACTTGTTGTTGGCGTGGCTGACGTTGTTACCGACCAACGCGCGCTTCCCGGTGACCTGGCAGACTTTTGACATGGCGTTTTCCTTACCAGCTCGACTTGACGACGCCGGTGATCTGCCCAGCCAGCGCCATCTCGCGGAACGAGATGCGTGACATCTGGAAGTAGCGG
Organism: Archangiaceae bacterium; assembly: GCA_043776025.1. Classification (GTDB taxonomy): domain Bacteria; phylum Myxococcota; class Myxococcia; order Myxococcales; family Myxococcaceae; genus JAYVRT01. The sequence goes on from JAYVRT010000758.1 coordinate 2,732, forward strand.
AGCGTCCCGCGCGGGCGGCCGGTGATCAGGCAGCGGTTGGTGACACGAATCGGGTTCGCATCGCGGGGCAGCTTCCCGAGCGTCTCCTGGGCCTGGATCCGATCTTCGGCCGAGGTGTGGGGGCTGCGAATCGCGGTCTTGAGCTCCGCGCGCTTCTTCGCGTACTTCGCGACCAGCTTCTTGCGCTGCTCGTTCTTGTTGATCTTGCTTGTCTTCGCCATGACCTGGAATCCTGAACCTTCGTTAAAGAACTTCGAAAAGGGAGGGCCTCATACACGCACCTTGAAGCCGGGATCAAGTTGATCAGCCGCCAGGGTTGAAAAAGGCGGGGAGCTGTGAGAGGAGCCCAATCCCCATGGGCACTCTGAAGACCTTCATCGATTCCAAAGGCATCACCCCCAAAGCCATCGCAATCGCCAGCCGCCGCGTCGAGGCGGGGGGCAACGAGGCCCGCTCGGCCCAGTCCGCGCGGACCAAGAAGCGCCGGCTGAAGATGGACAAGCCGTACGCCGAGCTGAACCTGCTCAAGCCGAAGTCCGACCGCGCGCTCTCCGAGAGCCAGGTCGCCTCGGCGGTGAGCGACAAGCCGCTGCCGAAGAAGGTGCGCGCCAAGGTGCTGCGGGCGATCAACGCGCTGCTCGCGACCAAGAAGCAGGCGGCGGTCGAGATGAAGGCGATCTTCGAGGGTTCGACGATCAAGCCGGGCAAGAAGGCGAAGGAAGTCGTCAAGCCGGGCGCCTGATCAGTACCGTTCGGCAGGGTCCGGCGGTTGGGGACGATCTTCCAGCGGCTGGACCTGGCCCGAGAGGGCCATCCAGCAGCCGGCGATGACCGCCACGGCACCGATCAACCCTGCAGGGCCCACCGAGAACGCCGCCAGCAGCTGAACCAACGCGCACATCACCAGCGCGGTGGCCCACTTCGACTGCCCCTCGAGCGTCGGCTCGCTGCGGGCGAAGGAGAGCGCCGCGAGGCAGGCCGCCAACCCCGCCGTCACCTCGACTCCGATCGCCACGCCGTTGAGCGGCGCGAGCACCAGGCCCGTCACCAACGCCAGCAGCTCGCCGCCCAGCACCAACGCCGCCCCGTTGCGCCGGGCGCGCGTCAGCTGCTCTTCCCAGGGACCTGCGAGGTCTTCGGGGGTCGGGACCCAGGTGCGGGCAAACTCCAGGTCTTCGGGATTGACCGAGAGGGCGTGGGGAAAGCCGCAGGCGAGCAGCGTCTCCACCGCCTCCTTGCGGCAGGAACGCCCCTGGGGGTCCACCAGGCCGTCGAGGTGGTGGGCGTCGAGCGTCTCGAGCAGCACCTTCGCCTCAGCCGGCTCGTGGCCGGGGGAGCGCATCGCCACCAGCAGGGTGTTGATCTCCAGTGCGAGCGCCCGCTGGTCCTCCGGCCCCAAGGCCCGTGCGCCCTCGACGAGGTGGGGAAACCGACGGACGTCGACCGACTCCGACTCCGGCTCGGGCTGCTCCTGCGAGGGCGCCGCGTGCACCGACTCCGCCATGCGCGAATCTGAGCATGCGGCTTGCCCAGAGGGAACCGCGCCACTAGGACAGCCCGCCGTTCACCTCTGGAGTCTTCGTGTCTTCCGCCGCAGCCGTTCCCGCTGAGCTCCCCGAGCTGACGCGCCAGCAGAAAGTCTTCACCCTCGCGGGGGTGATGGTGGCGATGTTTCTCGCGGCGCTCGACCAGAACGTGGTCTCGACGGCCGGGCCGGCGATCCAGGACTCGCTCCACATCCCCAACTCGCTCTACGTGTGGATAACCACCGCATACATGGTCAGCGGCACGGTGCTGGTGCCGATCTACGGCAAGCTCTCCGACCTCTTCGGCCGCAAGCGGATCATCCTCACCGGGATCGCGATCTTCCTCACCGCCTCGGCGCTGTGCGGCCTGGCCCAGAGCGCGGGGCAGCTGATCGCCTTCCGGGCGTTGCAGGGGGTGGGCAGCGCCTCGCTCTTCACCACCGCCTTCGCGGTGATCGCCGACATCTTCCCCCCGGCGGAGCGCGGCAAGTACTCGGGCATCTTCGGCGCCGTCTTCGGGCTCGCGAGCCTGGTCGGGCCCCTGCTGGGCGGGGCGATCACCGACCACTTCGGCTGGCATTGGGTCTTCTTCATCAACGTCCCCATCGGCGCGGTGGCGGTGTTCTTCATCGTCACCCGCATGCCTCCGCTGCGGCGGGTGCTGGCGACGGCGCCGAAGGTGGACGTGCTCGGGGCGTTGCTGCTGGCGCTGGGCGTGGTGCCGCTGCTGCTCGCGCTCTCCTTCGGCCGGGTGGAGCTGCGCCCGGGCGAGGCGGGGTGGCTGTGGGGCAGCTGGCAGATCCTCGGCCTCTTCACCCTCGCGCTGACCTTCCTCACCGCCTTCATCCTCGTCGAGCGGGTGACCGCCGAGCCCCTGGTCGATCTCTCGCTGTTCAAGAACCGCGTCTTCGCGGTCGGCAACGCCACCATCTTCGTCAACGGCGCGGCCTTCATGTCGCCGCTGATCTTCCTCCCGCTGTACATGGTGAAGGTCGTCGGGGTGACCAACACCGCCTCGGGGCTGACGATCAGCCCGCTCGTCTTCGGCATCTTCGCCGGCAACGTCGTCTCCGGACAGCTCGTCTCCCGGCTGGGCAAGTACAAGGCGCTGATGCTGTCGTCGCTGGTGCTGCTGATGATCGGCTTCTCGGTGATGGCCTTCACCCTGCGCTTCGACTCGACCCAGGGCGAGGTGACGCTGAAGATGATCCTCGTCGGGCTGGGCCTGGGGCCGGCGATCCCGCTGTACACCATCGCGGTGCAGAACTCGGTGCGCCTCGACCAGATCGGCGTCGCCACCTCGATGGGCACCTTCTCCCGGCAGATGGGCGCCACCATCGGCATTGCGCTCGCGGGCACGCTCTTCGCCACCACCTTCGGCACGGCGATGAACCGCTACGGCGCCGACGCCACCGCCACCCTGCCCCCGCAGCTCAAGGCCCAGTTCGCGAAGTTCCAGACCGGCGACACCTCGGGGGGCGAAGAGGGCGGCGCCAGGCCCGCCGGCGGCAAGTTCGACGTGGTGAAGATCAAGGCGTCGGTCGCCGAGCGCTTCGAGGGCTCGCGGGTGATGGCGGTGAAGGCGATCGCCGGCGACGAGGCCTCGGCCCATGCGCTGCGCAGCTCCGGGCTCGCCGATTCCCGGCTGGAGAAGACGATCGCCGACGGCGGGCCGAAGGCGCAGGTGAAGAAGAAGTTCAACGCGCTCGCCGCCCAGGTCGCGCTCAACGCCGCGGAGGAGGGCAAGTGGAAGGCGCTGGCGGCGGTGCTCCCCCCGCCGATGCAGCCGGACCTGGCCAACGTCGAGCCTTGGACGCTGGGCGCCGAAGCGCGCGCGGCGTTCGTCGCCAGGACCCAGTCGGAGCTGCTTCAGCTCGCCGAGCCGATGGGCGCCGAGGCCGAGGCCCGGGCGGTGTCGGGCGTCGAGGCGGGGCTGAAGAATGCACAGCAGCAGGCCTTCACCGCGATCGAGGCGATCGGCCTCGCGGTGAAGAAGTCGTTCACCGACGCAATGGTCGCCGTCTACCGGGTCGCGCTCGGACTGGCGGCGATGGCGTTCCTGCTCACGGTGTTCCTGCCCCAGGTCGCGCTGCGAAAGACCCGGCGGGGCCCGGCGCCGGCCGCCGAATAGCCGGCTCCCGATGACGCGCGGAACGCGGGTCCGCCGGCCTCGCGCCCGTTTCCGCTCCCGACTGGAAGTTGTCTCCGGTCGGCGGTGGGGCGAAACTGGCGCGCGATGAAGAACCCGCTCGCCCTCGCCCTCATCGTCCTCCTCGGCGGAGCTGCCCACGCCTCCGGCGTCACCACCGGCTCGAAGCTGCACCTGCTCGACTCGAGCGAGGGGCAGGTCGACCCGATACAGCACGGAAAGGCCGACCTGTTCCTCCTCGGGCTCGGGCTCACCGCCGGCGGGCTGGTGCTCGGCGGCGCCGGCTTCGCGGTGCTCTATGCGTGCTCCGAGCCTCAGGCGACCTGCGCCCAGCCCACGATGACCTACGTCGGCTGGGCCCTGGCGGCACCCGGGGTGCTGCCGCTGGCCGCGGGGTTGATCATCCTCTACCTCTTCACCGGCGGCCGGCGGGGTGTCGCCGACGCCACCGACGCGTTCGACCTCAAGCCGAAGTGGGCGCTGGCGATCGTCCCCGTCAGCGGCGGTGGAATGGTCGGCGCCGCCGGGACCTTCTAGCAGCGCCGAACAGGTTGGCGGGGCTGAGCCTGACGCTGCGCCGCGCCCGCCCCACGAGGCGCGATGAGAGAGCGGGCTTTTCGGCCCGCGACCGACGATCAACGAAATGCGGTGGGATGCGCCGCGAGCCAGGCGACGGGAGCGCTAACCTGTTCGGTGCTCTGGCGCTCGCTACGCCGAGAACTTGAACGTGGCGCTGCCCTGGTCGCACTTGACCGACAGGGTGTCGAGCGGCTTGTCGACCTCGGCACCGTCCTGGACAAAGCGGGTGATCATGATCCCGTCCTGGTCGAGCCCTTTGAGCGTCGGCATCAGGTAGTGCTTGTTGTTCGGCAGCCGCAGCTCGCAGTGGGTCCAGTTGATTTTACCGTCGTTGTGGATGGTGATCCGTTGCACCGGGCCGAGACCGCCGATCTGCGCGTGACCGACGAGGGCACCCTTCCCCGCCAGCGCGGAAGCGGGAGCAACCACCAACAGCACGACGAGCAAGGTTTTCATGGGCGCGCCTTATAGAACCATCTGCCAGACCGCTGCCACGAATGCAGCCGATTGTCCGAGATGAGGTCGGCCCCAGCTCGGGCGGCGCTACGGCTTCTTCTTCAGCGTCGGCTGCCGCGCGTCGAGGTCGGCGTAGCTCTTGTGCTGCCGCCGCTGCTCTTCCAGCCGCACCGAGTCGGCGGCCCGCATCAGAGCGGCCTCGAACTTTCGCTGCCGGCCCATGTCGAGCTTCGCGGTGCTATCGAACTGGGACACCCGCTCGACCGCCGGGGCCTTGGTCACTCTGCGCTGCGCGTTGTACTGGCTGCCGTTGCTCATCCGCCGCTCCTAGCCGCAGTAACCGGTGGTGGTGTTGCAGGTGGAGCCCGTCGGGCAGTTCGCCCCGGTGTTGCTGCAGCGAGGCAGGCACCACCCGCTGTTGCCCATCGGCCCATCGCAGACGTAGCCGTTGCGGCAGGTCGCCTGCCCCGTGCGCGGCGCGCTGCAGTTCTTCAGGCACACCGGGAAGGCGCCGACCCCGCTGTTGACCGAGGTGCAGGTTGAGCCCGCGACGCAGGTCGAGCCGTTGCACGAGGTCGAGCAATAGCCACCGACGAAGCCGGTCGGCCCGATGCCGGGCGCGACGTCGGGGATGCAGAACGAGGCGGCCGGCTGCAGGCACTGCCCATCGTTGACGCAGGCCTGGCCGATGGTCGAGCCGACGCCGGCGTCCGGAATCCCCGCGTCGACTCCCACCGGAGGGGGAATCGGGTTGAGCCAGCACGCGTTCGCGCTCGCGCTGACGAAGAAATAGCAGGCGTAGCCCGGGGTGCGGCATTGGTTGGCGCTGCTGCACCTGGGCGAGCAGAAGACGTCGTTCTCTCCGTAGGCAGACAGCTGGTTGAGGCAGAGCGTGTTGGGGGTGCAGCCAGTGCCACCGTCCGCTGCGCAGGGGCGGGTGCAGAAACCGCCCTGGTAGACGCCGTTGCCGCTCGAGGTGATGGTCTTGCAATACGCGCCGCCGCCGATCGCCGCGCAGTCGGTGTTGAACAAGCAAGAGTCGCCGATTTGCTTCGCCGGCTGCACGCACTGGCCCAGGGTGCAGCTCTGGGTGCCGAGGCAAATCTGGCACTGGGTTCCGGCGACACCGCAGGCGTTCGTCGTCGTCCCGGGAGAGCAAAAACCGTTCTGGCAGCAGCCAGCGCAGGTCATCACGTTGCACGTCTGGGGGACGCACTGGCCCGTCACGCAGTTGTTGCCCGCCGGGCAACTCTTGCAAACGCCGCCGCCCGAGCCGCAGGCGAAGGTGGACTGCGACGACAGCGGGGTGCACTTGCCCTGGTCACAGCAGCCGTTGCAGGTCCCCGGGCCGCAGGTTGTGGTGCACTGGCCGTTGAGGCAGCTGGTCGTCGGGCCGCACGAGATGCACGCCTGGCCGCCGCTGCCACAGGCCGCCGAGGTCGTTTGAACGACGCACACGCCCCCGGCGCAACAGCCGGAGCAGTTCGCGGGCCCACACTGGCCGACCACCGGGGTACACTTGGTGTTCTGGCAGGTCTGGCCGGCCGCGCAGGCAGCGCACTGCTGACCGCTGTTGCCGCAGAAGAGGTTGGTCTCGTTCGCCGGCCCGATGCAGATGTTGCCCGTGCAGCAGCCGGTGCAGTTCGACGCGTTGCAGATGTTGGAGACGCACGCCCCGGCGGTGCAGGTCTGAGACGACGAGCAGCCGACGCACGCCTTGCCGAAGGCGCCGCAGTTCGACGACGTGTTCCCCGGCAGGCACTGCCCGTTGATCGACGTGCAGCCGGAGCAGCCGCCACCACCCGCGCCGCCCCCGACCGACGAGCCACCGCCGGTTCCGCCGCCGACCGAGGAGCCGCCACCGATGCCGCCCCCGACCGACGAGCCCCCACCGACCCCGCCCGCGCCGCCCCCCGAGCCGCCGCCGCTTCCCGGAGGTACGCACTGGCCGTCGACGCAGAGCCACCCCGAGCCGCAGGGCGTCTTGGCGTCGCATTGCAGCTCGACCACGGGTTGGAAGCAGCTACAGCCGGCGATGCTGGCGGCGGCGAAGAGCTGAAGTGCGACGAGGCGGTGCGAGCGCATTTTGGAAACGACTCCCAGGCCGGCCAGAACGGCCCGGAAGCGTAGATCAATTACTTGCCGACGGGGTCCTGGACCGGCGGCAACGGCGCCGGAGCATCGAGCTGGCCCAGCAGGTGGGGCTCCCGCTTGTCGTGGATCAGCTGGAGCACCGCGGCGAGCACGGTGAAGCTGATGACCAGGGTGGTCGCCAGGCCGAGGCAGGCGACGTAGCCGATCGACTTGAGCCCGTTGTGCTGGGCGAAGAAGAGCGAGGCGAAGCCGGCGATCGCGGTCAGCGTCGAGCTCGCCACCGCCGCGCCGACGCTGCGCAGCGCGACGATCGGCGAGGTGCCCTCGAGGAACCGGTGCAACAGGTAGAGCCCGTGACTCACCCCGAAGCCGAGGAGAATCGGCAGGATCACCAGGTTCATGAAGTTGAGCGTGTGGAGGGTGATGCTCATCAGCCCGAGCATCATCCACAGCCCGACCCCCAGCGGAATCACGCTCGCCGCGGCCAGCTTCACGCTGCGGAAGTCGAGGTAGTGCATCAGCAGGATCCACAGCGTCGCCAGCAGCACCGTCACCTTGCCGTCGAAGAGGACGATGCGCGCCAGGGTGGCGTAGAGGATCGCGAGGCCGGCCGAGTGGTACTCCTTGCCGCTGTCGGTCTTGATGATCCGCATCTCGTCGGCGAACTGCAGCATCTTCTTCCCGTCCCACAGGTCGACGCCGGGGTAGACGAAGGTCATGTAGCCGCGGTTCTCCGGCTTCGTCGTCGGCAGGTTGCGGAAGTTCGCGGCGTAGACCTCGGGCACCTCGGCGACCCCGTAGGGCCGCTTGGCGAGGATTCTTTTGAAGAGCGCGGCCTTGTCCTGCATCTCCGGCGGCAGCGACTCGGGGTCGATGTCCTTGAGCTCTTCCTGCCACTGCTCGAGCACCTTGGCGTTGGCGGCGGCGATCGCCGGCGGGGGCACGAAGCTGAAGGTGGACACCACCTGGTCCACCGACGGGTACTTCTCGGGGTGGTTGGTCAGCTCGTCCCAGACCTCCTTGCCTTCCTCGAGCGTCTTGGTGGTGATCGCGATCGGGTCGGAGGAGATGCGAAAGCGGCGGTTGATCTCGTCCTGGAGCTTGATGCTCGCCATGTCCTCCGGCACCAGCGCCCGGGTGTTGTAGTTGAAGCTGATGCCCGACTTGAGCCGCTCGAACATCGTCGGCTCGCGGTCCTTGGGCAGCGGCTCCCCGGTCCACGGAATCGCGAAGGAGCAGATCGCGACGACGACGGTGACGGCAATCCCCAGCATCAGCTTCGGCCTGGGGATCCGGATCTCTCCCTGGGCGTTGCTGGTCGCCGGGGGCTTCATCACCCCGATCAGCTTCGCCACCCACTCGGGGTTGCGGTGGCCGACGAGCGCGAGGATCGCCGGGGTCCAGGAGAACAGCGTCAGGCCGATGATCAACGTCCCGAAGGCGGCGAGGAAGCCGAACTGGGAGAAGCCGCGGAACTGGGAGATCAGCAGCACCATGAAGCTGCCGCCGGTGACGATCGCCGCGACGAATGCGGGGCGGCCGGCGTTGATCAACGCGTCGGTGATCGCCACGTCGTAGCGCTTGCCCGCGCCGAGCTCGATGCGGGTGCGGTAGATGAAGTGGATGCCGTAGTCGATGCCGAACCCAGCGAGGATCGCGCCGATGATGCTCGTCACCATGTTCAGCTGACCCAGCGTCACCCGGGCGAACGCCATCGTGAACAGGGTGCCCATCACCATCCCCGAGATCACGATCAGCGTCGGCGCCGCCTTGCGGAAGAAGGCGACGGTGATCAACAGGATCAGCAGGAAGGCCACGAGGCCGACGGCGCCGAGCGAGTCCTGGATCGCGTAGCTGTCGTCGACGCCGGTTTTGTACGAGCCCGTCCACCCGAAGTAGACGGTCTTGGCGTCGCCGGACTTCTCGTAGTCCTCGATCAGCTCCACCCCCATCTTCTCGCCGACCTCGCCGAGCAGGCCCTTCGCCGGGCGCGCGGGAGGCAGCACCGACGGCTTGCCGATGATCCGCCGGCCCGCCTCGATGGTGTCGCCGATCATCCCCTTGTCGTCACCGCCGCGCTTGATGCCGCCGGTGACGTGGTCGATCAGGTCCACCGTCCTCGCCAGCTCGGTGGAGTTCCACATCGGCTTGATCAACATCAGGATCATCTGCCGGTCATCGGAGATGTAGTACTCGTCGCGGATGCTCTTCTTTCCGACCGCGGAGTACTTGTTGATCAGGTCGGTGAGGTCGAGCTTCACCGGCTCGGTCTTCTTGATCTCGATGAAGAAGGGGTTGTTCCGGCGCAGCTGATCCTTGAGGTACGCGTTGATCCGCTTCTTCCCCTCGACCAGGTCCTCGGTCTTGATGAACAGGACCATGTTCTCTTGAATGAAGTCGACCGGCACCTTGTAGGTGAGGAAGCGGACGTAGGGCGTGCCGTCGGGCGCCTTCTCCGCCAGCAGCCGCGCGTTGATCTCGTCGGAGACCTTCTTCAGCGTCGGCGCGTCGCTGCCGCGCAGCGCCAGCATCAGGTACCCGGCGCCCCCGACCATGTCGATCACCTTCTTGACCTCTTTGACCTCGGGCAGGTCCTGGGAGATCAGCGAGAGCTGGTCACTCTCGATCGTCAGCTGCGAGGTGAGGTAGCCGCTGGCGAGGGTGAGCGCGAGCAGCACCAGCAAGACCTTGCCGGGGTTGCCGACGATGAGGCGCGCGTAGGAAGTGGTCCACCGGGTGAGGAAGGCTGCTTTGTCGCTCATGAAGGCAGGCAAGGTAGCCAATTGCGCCCCGCTCCGCTCTGACAAATCAGGTGATAGGGTGCGCCCGCTTTGCGGCTCCTCCTCCCCACCCTGCTCGCGCTGCTGTGCGCCTGCCCCGCGCCCTCGCCGGGCGTCGACGCCGGCCCGATGCCGGGCGACTCCGGCCTGGATGCGGGCAAGGCCGACGCCGGCAAGCCCGACAGCGGGATGAAGTACGACGGGGGGCCCGTCGACGCCGGCTTCGTCGACGTTCCGATCACCGCCTGGTGCCAGGACTTTGCCCTCGCCCAGTGCACCCGCGACGAGCGGTGCGCGCGCCTCTCTTCCGCCAACCGCGCCGAGTGCGTCGCGCTCAAGGGGCCGCTGTGCGACCAGACCGCGTACACCCGCGCCGTCGCCGAGGGCCGGCTGCAGTACCTGCCCGCCAAGGCCGCCGATTGCCTCAACGGCTACGCCTCGGGCAGCTGCGAAGAGCCGCCCGCCGCCTGCGACGTCGTCTTCACTGGCAACGCCAAACCCGACGCCGGCTGCATCCTCTCGCAGGAGTGCAACGACACCCTGGGCTTTTGCTACCAGTACGATGTGGCCTGCCCCCACCACTGCCGGGGCTGGCTCCCGCTCGGCACTGCGTGCGACGGCTTCTCCACGCGATGCAAGCCCGACGACGCCTTCTGCGGTCCACCCGACGCCGGCCTGCCCAGCGTCTGTCTGAAGCTCCACGGGCTGGGCGAAGCCTGCGTCGAGTACGACTCCTGCCGGCCCGACCTCGCCTGCGCCGGCAACAAGTGCGTCAAGCGCCGCGCCGCCCAGGGCGAGCCGTGCGGTGAGCGGCAGGGCTTCCCCTACTGCCACGACGAGTTCTTCTGCCGCCAGGACACCCGCACGATGACGCCCCCGCCCGGCACCTGCGAGGCGCGCGGAGGCCTGGGCGCGGTCTGCGCCGGGTACGGCTCCTGCCTGCCCTCGCTGCGGTGCGCGTCGAACTTCACCACCTCGACCTGCGTCAGTCGCGCCGCGCTCGGGGAGCCCTGCAGCAACTACGGCGACTGCGAGGCGACGCTCTACTGCCCGCCCCACACCTCCCGCTGCGCCCGGGTGCCTGCCGACGGGGGCGACTGCACCAGCCAGGGCAGCTACTTCGAGTGCGCGTCTGCCCACTTCTGCGACTTCAACTCACCTGATGGCATCTACACCTGCCGTCCCCGGCATGCGCTGGGCGAGTCCTGCTCTTATGATGGGGTGTGCTTGTCGAACGACTGTGAGTACTCAGTGCTGCCCGACGCCGGTTACGGCGGCACCTGCGTGCCCAGTTGTTCGGTGAAGGCCGACGGCGGATTCTAAATCATCGTGATGCGCTCCAGCTCTCTCGTTTTCACCGGGCTCTGCGGCCTGCTCGTCGCCTGCACCGGCAGCGGCCCCGTGCCGCCCAACGATGGCGGCGCGGGCGGCGGGGGCGGAGGTGTGTCTGACGGCGGCGGAGGCACCGGCGGCGGGAGCAGCGACGCCGGGCTGGCGCTGAAGTCGGCGTGCACGGTGCTCAACTCGAGGCGCTGCGAGTACCTGAGCCGGTGCGCTTTGATCTCCGCCACCGTCCCCGCGGTGCGCGACTGCCTCGCCTGGCTGCAAGCGACCTCCTGTGGGCCGACGAAATGGCAGGCGCGCGTCGAACCGCCGTTGGGGACCCTGCGCTACGACCCTCTGGCGGCGCAGCTGTGCGCCGAAGGCTGGGCGAGCCGCGCCTGCAGCGACTACGGGACCGAGCCCAGCGCCTGCAACCGCTTCCTGCTCCCCAACGCGTTCAACGCCCAGGCCTGCTACGACGGCTACCTCGAGTGCACCGAGAGCAACCAGGCGTGCCGCGGCGCCGCCTGCCCGCGCAGCTGCCAGCCGCTGGGCGCCAGCGGAGAGGTCTGCCGCGACACCGTCGACTGCAAGAAGGGCCTGTACTGCCGGCTCACCAACCCCGCGACCGGCGTCGGCGCATGCACCTCGCCGGGCCTGCTCAACGCGCTGTGCGACGTCGACCAGCCCTGCGGCGCCGCCCTGGTGTGCAGCGGCGGAAAGTGCGCCTCGCCGCCGGTGTCCGGCCAGCCGTGCCTCGGAGCGACCTGCGACGTGCTCTCCTGGTGCCACAGCACCCCCGACGGCGGCGCCTGCGAAGACCGCAAGGACGCGGGCGTCTCCTGCACCGACGACGTGCAGTGCCAGAGCTCGCTGCTGTGCGAGGTGCTCTCCAACCAGTGCGTGCGCCAACAGCTGACGCAGACCGGCGCCCCCTGTGGCTTGCGGCAGAGCTGCCCGATCGCCACGGTGTGCCTCGGCGCGACGGCAACCGCCCTGGGCCAGTGCCAGGCGCCGCGGCCGGCGGGCGAGAGCTGCGTCTCGAGCAACGACTGCCAGAGCCACCTCGCCTGCGTCAGCCTCGACGGCGGGCTGGTGCTCGGCTGTGGCCCGCGGCAGCTGGCGGGGCAGCGGTGCACCGAGGATCGCGACTGCCAGCTGCTCTCCGTCTGCCGGCAGCAGACCTGCGCCCGGCTGCCCGCCACCGGCGAGTCGTGCGCCGCGACCCAGGCGTGCGTCTTCGGCCCGTGCGTCAGCAGCGACGCCGGCACCATCTGCTCCGAGCCGTTCGGGCCGGGGGCGCTGTGCGCGAAGGACTCCGACTGCAGCTCAGCGCGCTGCGTGACCGGCAAGTGCCTGCCCAGCTGCACGCCGTAACCCGTCGTCGGTAGTCGCCCAGTGCCGGTTCGCCGCGGGGCGAGGTCCAACTTCAGGCGTGACCGGCTAGGACAGCGATCGGTTCATCAACTGAATGAATCCGATCGCTTGTCGGGTTGAGGTTTGATCTTTTCGTGCCCTCTCGGAGGGCACGATGCCGACC
>JAYVRT010000759.1:0-4202 GCA_043776025.1 Archangiaceae bacterium
CACCTCGATGGGCAGGTGCAGCTGGGAGGTCCTCCCTGAGCTCCTTGAGGGCTACTTCCCGCCGCGGACGCGGGCCCAGATGATGTTCGAGAACCGCGACGCCGGCTCGGGCTGGAGCCCCATCCGCTTCATCGCCGGCGTGTAGCTGGCGCTCTTCACCACCACCCAGCGGCGGGCGACCCGGCGGGCGTGGCGCAGCAGGTCCTCGGTCAGCGGGGCATCGGTGGTGGTGCGGCGGAGGATCTCGAAGGCGGGCGACGACTTCTTCGGCTTCTCGAACGCCGGGTCGAAGAGCACACAGTCGAAGCTCTGATCATCGAAGGTGGCGATCAGCTCGGCGCTGTCGCCGTGCAGCGTCTCGATGCGGGCCGAGCGCGCCCCCTTCTCTGAGTGGGCCATGCCCTCGGTGGCGAGCACCCACAGCGGCAGGGACTTCTCGATCCCCACCACCCGCCCCGAAGGGCCGACCACCCGGGCGCAGACCAGCGCGTCGGCGCCCAGGCCCAGGGTGCAGTCGAGCACCTGGTCGCCGGCCTTGAGCTCGCACAGCCCGGCGAGCACGTCGTCCTGCTCGCCGGCGTCGATCCGTTTGATCCGCAGCCAGGCGGTGGTGGGAGCGAAGCGCAGCGCCCCTTCGGGATCTTTGAGCGTCCACCCGTCGGTGCCCAGCACCAGCAGCGCGTGGGCCTGCTCGCCCAGCAGCGGCTCGATCGCACCGCGGCGGGGCCGGTCGATGTACGGCAGCCGCCAACGTTCAGCCGACTCGCGGGCGCGCGCGACCAGCACCGGGTCCACCGGGGCGCTGACGGTGACCCCCAGCTCGACCGGGTAGTCTTCCGGGCGCAGCGGCTTCACTTGCCCAGGCCCCCTGCGACCTCGGCCGCGGCGGCGCGCACCCCGTCGTAGAGGTGATCGTCCGACGGGTAGAAGCCGTTGATCGACAGCGGGGTCAGCACCTCGCGCCCCCGGGCCGTGCGCGCCGAGAGGGCGGTGAGCGCGGTGACCAGCTCGTCCGCCACGTGGGGTGAGAAGTCGGCGCGGACGCAGAAGAGATCGCGTGGCGTGCGCGGGGTCTTGGCGATCACCCGGAAGCTCAACGGGTCGACGCCCTTCGACCGGCGCAGCGCGGCCATCGAGCCCTGGTAGGTAGCGCCGGCGTCGACCTTGCCCGAGAGCACCGCCAGCAGCACCGCCTCGTGGTTGCCGAGGAACTCGGTGCGGGAGAACAACGTCGAGGGATCGAGGCCGCGATCCTTCAGCAGCTTCATCGGGTAGAGGTAGCCCGAGGTCGACGCGGGGTCGACGAAGCCGAAGCTCGCCCCTTTGAGATCATCCAGCGTCTTCCGGGGGCTGTCCTGGCGGACGACGATGTAGCCGGCAGCGGTCTCACTGCCGTCGGAGATCGCGGTCACCAGCGGCCGGAGCTTCAGGTGCCTCTCGGCGCGGACGTAGGCGTATGGCGAGTACTCGGCGAGGTCGATCTCCCCCCGTTCCATCCGCGCGGCGACGTCGTCGTAGTTGTCGCCCATCACCAGCTCGATCGGGACCTTGAGCCGATCGTGGAGGTAGGCGGTGAGGTTGGCGTGCGCCGCCTTGAGTTCCGCTGGGTTGATGTACGGGACCAGGCCGATGCGCAGGCTGGTGAAGCCGACCGGAGGGGTGAAGTCGACCGCCCGATCGGCGCCGACCTTCGCGGGCGCAGGCAGATGGCTCGCGGGCTCCTCGACGCAGGCGCCAGTCAGCAGCAGGAACGCGACGGCGGCAAGGAGCCTCGTCACGCGGCGGCCCTCGAGATCACCACCCGGTTTCGCCCCTGGTGCTTGGCGACGTAGAGCGCCTGGTCGGCGGCGGAGAGCACCTGCTCTGGCGTCTTGCCGTCGTCGGGGTAGGTCGCGACCCCGATGCTGACGGTGATCTTCTGGGTCCACCGGGAGTCGGCGTTGAGCTCCGCCTCGACCGCGAAGCGCATCCGCTCGGCCACCTGCCCCGCCACCGCCTTCGAGGTCTCGGGCAGCAGCGCCGCGAACTCCTCGCCGCCGTACCGCGCGAGCAGGTCGGTCTGCCGCAGGGCGGTGTTGAGCACCTGCGCGAGGCGGCGGAGCAGCTCGTCGCCCGCGGGGTGGCCCATCGCATCGTTGACCCGCTTGAAGAGGTCGACGTCCGCCATCAGCACGCTGCAGGGGCGCCCGGTGCGCGCCGACCGCAGCAGCTCGGCGGCGATGCCCTCCTGAAAGCGGCGGTGGTTGTAGACGCCGGTGAGCCCGTCGGTGACCGCGAGCCGTTCGAGCCGGGCGTTGGCTTCCTGCAGCTCGCGGGTGCGATCGCCGACCGCCTTCTCGAGGTTGTCGCGCTCGGCCTGGAGGCTGGCCGCCATCTTGTTGACCATCTGCGAAAGCTCGCCGAGCTCGCGGCCCCTCAGCGCCGGGGCGCGGGTGTTGAGCGAGCCCTCGCCCATCTTCCGCACCGCCGCCTGCAGGCTCCTCAAAGGCCGGACGACGACGCGCTCGAGCCCGAAGTAGAGGATCGCGCCGATCACGAGGAACATCGCGACCCCGAAGCCGAGCCACTGGGCCCGCGTCCGCGCCACCTGGGCGTTGACCGTCTCCAGCGAATAGCGGGCGAGCACCGTCGCCCACCGGACGCCGGACTTGGCGGGTACGCCGATGCGCAGCACCGTCCCCTGCCGCTGCCACACCGGCTCGTCGGCGGCGATCGCCGAGCGGGCGAACTCGTCTTGCTCGATCAGGTTGAAGCGCTCGGGGACGCTGTCGGCGAGCACCCGGCCCTGGTCGTCGACCACCGTCAGCTGCTGCAGCTCGGTGCCCTTGTTGCTGTCGCTGACGTGGGCGATCAGGGTGTCGAGCCCGCCCATGTCGTTCTGGGCGATGTAGAGCGCCGCGGTGACGCCGACCGCCTCCAGCACCTGCTGTGAGCGCAGCCGCATGTCGAACAGCTCGTCGCGGCGCTGCTGCTCGGCGGCCATGAACGCGAGCGAGACCATCCCCACGGCCACCAGACCGGGGATCAGCAGCGTCAATTGACCGCGAATGCCCAAAGGATCAGCCTTCGACTGCCGCCAGCTTCCGGCCCTGCTGCATCTGCGCGACCGTGACCGACTGGTTCCGCCCGTGCCGCTTCGCAAAGTAGAGGCATTGGTCCGAGAGATCCACCAGCCCCTGCTTCTCCACCGACACGTCGGGGAAGGTCGCTATTCCCAGCGAGAGCGTGACCTTCAGCGGGCCCTGGTCGGTCTGGAAGACCTCGGCCATCACCGCTTCGCGGATGCGCTCGGCGATTGCCAGGGCGGCCTTGGTGTCGGCCTCGGGCATGATGATCGCGAACTCCTCACCGCCGTAGCGGGCGACGAGATCGGTGTCCCGCGCCTTCTCCCGGATGATCCGGGCCACGCCTTTGAGCACCTGGTCGCCCATCGGGTGGCCGTAGGTGTCGTTGACGCTCTTGAAGTGATCGATGTCGGTGAGGATCAGCGAGCACTTGCGGCTGTAGCGGCGGGCGGCGGCGAGCGCCTCGTCGAAGCGGCCCTGGAAGGTGCGGTGGTTGAGCAGCCCGGTGAGGCCGTCGGTGGTGGCCATCTTCTCCATCTGCTCGTACAGCTGGGCGCGGAGCACCGCCTGCGCCGCCTGGATCGCGATCACCTCGAGCATCCGCAGCGAGTCGTCGTCGAACACCGCGCGTTTGCGCGACCCGGCGACGAGGGTCCCGAGGATCCGATCGCCAGCGACGAGGGGGAAGATCTTCAAAGACGCGAGCCCGCGCACCTGGGTGTCGGCGTCGAAGATCACCTGGCGATCCATGTGGCTGACTTCGCGGCCGGGCAGCGGCGCTCCGTACCGGACCACGTTGGCGACCAGCCCGTTGTTGTCGTCGAAGGTGATCCCCTCGAGCGCTCGGCCCTGGGCGGTGACGCCGCTCATCCGGGCGATGCGATGCGTTCGCTGGCCGGCGACCTCGTTGACGAGCGTGACCGCGCAGAAATCGAGGGGAGCGATCTGACGGGCGCTTTCCAGCACCGCCAGAAACACCTGATCGGGAGAGCCGGCGCGGTTGAGCTCCTCGATCGCGCGGAAGAATCGATCCTTCTCGTCACGAGCCTTGCGGATGTAGCCCATCACCCGCTCGACCTCGATCGCCCGCAGCACCTCTTCGGCGATCGTCGCCAGCAGCCGTTCGTCGACCTCGGT
>JAYVRT010000760.1:0-4199 GCA_043776025.1 Archangiaceae bacterium
CGACGGGACGCATCTGGAACATCCGGCGGGGCCTCTACACCAGCGGCCCGGTCGACCCCTGGGTTGTCGGCAGCAAGGTTACCCAGGACGCCGTCCTCGCCTACGACGGCGCGCTGTCCTTCCATCAGCTCGCCGGCGAGGAGTACCAGATCACCTTCCTCACCGAGCACCAGGTGCGGATCTTCAGCTACAGCGACGTCCAGTACACTCCCGCGCGCCCACCCAAGGCGTTGCACCAGGCCTGGCGGACAGCCGTGATCGAGGTCGAGCGTGCCGGGCAGGTCGTCCGTGTGACCACCGTCGAGCGCACCCTGGTCGACATGCTCGACCGCATCGACCTGCTTCGGGATGAAAAGGCGAGCCGCAATGTCGACGGGCTTCGAGGTTGCTTCATGAAACTTCACCTCGACGTCGACGCCATGATCTCGCACGCACGATCCCTCAACAGCCGCGTCCTCGCGGCGCGCCTGGGCTTCTTCCTCGAGCACATGCCCTACACCCGCCCCAGCCAGCTGTTCGACCTCGACGCGCTGCGCCCGCCCTCGCCCGCGTACTTCGATCGCGCCGCCCGGGACGGCGTCGAGATGACCTACATGCTTCGCTGGAACCTGATGGTCCCGAAGAAGTTGTTCCTCGCCCTTCGCTCCCCAAAGCCCGTCAAGCGCCGATGGGCGTAAGCTGACCCGATGGAGGTCTTCGTCACCCGGGGGAGCCTGACCGACGGCCACGAGTCGGTGCTGGTCAACGCCTCGAACACCAACTGCAACCTCGGCACCGGGGTCTCGGCGGCGATCTCCCGCTCCTGCGGCCCGCGCTTCCAGGAGCAGATCCACCTCGAGCTGAAGCGGAAGTTCGGCGGGCCGATGATGCCGGGGATGGTGCTGATGACCAACGCCGGCAAGCATCCGCACGCGAAGTGGGTCGCGCACGTCGCGGTGATGGACTACCGCCAGGGCTTCAACGGCGACTCGTTTCCGACGCCCGACACGATTCGCACCGGCTGCGAGCAGCTGTGGGACGCGGTCGAGAGCCTTCCGGGCACGGACCCGGTCACGGTCGCGATGGTCGCGCTCGGCGGCGGCACCGGGAAGCTCGGCGTGCGAGAGCCGATCCGCGCCGCGGCGGAGACGCTCAAGGCCCACATCGCGCTCCACCACGGCACCCGCATCGTGAAGGTCGTCTTCTACGGGTACCTGGAACAGGAGTACCTCGCGATGGCCGAGGTCTTGCTCAAGCATTTCCCCGAGCTGGAGCAGAGCCTGCCACGCGACGTGCTCGACTTCGTCGCGCGGGTCAAACCCTGACGCGTCGGCTATATCGGCGCCATGTCCACCGATAAGGCGCTGGCGCGGTTCGCCGCTGAGAAGAAGAGCTACCTCGAGGACCTCAAAGAGTTGGTCCGGATTCCCTCGGTGTCGTTCGCCGGGTTCGACCCGAAGCAGGTGCGCGCCTCGGCGGAGGCGACCGCGAAGTTGCTCGAGCGCCGCGGCTTTCAGAACGTTCGCCTGCTGGAGATCGAAGGCGCCCACCCCTACGTCTACGGCGAGGTCCTCAAATCACCGGGGAAGCCGACGCTGCTGCTCTACGCCCACCACGACGTGCAGCCGGCGGGCGACGCCAAGGCGTGGAAGTCGCCGCCGTTCGAGCCGCAGGAACGCGAGGGCCGCCTCTACGCGCGCGGCGCCGCCGACGACAAGGCGGGCGTCGTCGTCCACGCCTCCGCGGTCGACGCCTGGCTCAAGGGCGCCGGGGCCCTGCCGCTCAACGTGAAGGTGATCATCGAGGGCGAAGAGGAGATCGGCTCGGAGCACCTCACCGCCTTTCTCCAGAAGCACCGGGCGCTGATGCAGGCCGATTGCATCGTCCTCACCGACACCGGCAACTTCGACACCGGCCTGCCGAGCATCACCACCGCGCTGCGTGGCCTCGTGAACGTCGACGTCGAGGTCCGCGCGCTCAAGCAGTCGGTGCACTCGGGGATGTGGGGCGGCCCGGTGCCGGACCCGGTGATGGGCCTGTGCCGGATGCTGGCCTCGCTCACCCACCCCGACGGTTCGATCGCAGTCCCGGGGATCGCCGACAAGGTCAAGCCGCTGACCCAGGGCGAGCGGGAGTCGATCGCCTCGCTGCCGGGCGACAACGCCTACTTCCGCAAGCAGGCGGGGATGCTGCCCTCGGTCGAGCTGCTCGGCGGCGAGCGCCATCCGTGGGAGACCAACTGGCGTCAGCCGTCGATCACCATCAACGCGATCCAGGCGAGCAGCCGCGCCGACGCGCGCAACATCATCTGCGAGTCCGCCTGGGCCCGGGTGGGGATCCGCATCGTCCCCGACATGGATCCGGCCGACGTTCAGGAGCGGCTGGTCGCGGCGCTGAAGAAGGCCGCTCCCTGGGGCCTGGAGGTGGTGGTGAAGGCCGACCAGTCGGTCAACTCCTGGTACACCGACCCCAGCGGCCCGGCGTTCCTCGCTGCCTTTCGTGCCCTCGAGAAAGGCTACGGAAAGAAGGCGGTCGCGATCGGCTGCGGGGGTTCCATCGGGTTCGTCGAGCCGTTTGCGAAAGAGCTCGGCGGAGTCCCGGCGCTGTTGATCGGCGTCGAGGACCCGTACACCAACGCCCATTCGGAGAACGAGAGCCTCCATCTGGGCGACTTCGAGAAGGCGATCGCCAGCGCGATTCATCTGTACGACGAACTCGCGCGGGCGATCTCTCCCCGCTGAAGCGGCTGAGCTACGGGGCGCAGGCGCCCATCAGGCAGCGCTGACCCGCGGGGCAGTCGCAGTTGGTGCTGCAGGTCGGGCCCGCGCCCGGCAGGCAGTAGCCGATGCGGCAGGTCTCGGCCGCGGTGCACTGCGCGGTGCTCGAGCAGCGGTTGCGGCAGCTCGAGTCGACGCAGTCCTGGCCGGCGCCGCAGTCGGCTCCGGTGGCGCAGCTGCCCGGAGCGCGGGGACGGCACAGCCCGCCCTGGCAGCTCTCACCCTGGTTGCAGTGGGTGTCGGTGGCGCAGCCGTAGAAGCACTGGTTGTTCACGCACCAGGCCCCGTTGCCGCACTGCGAGTTGCTGGTGCAGGTCGACGGGGGAATCGGATGCCCGCCGCTGCCCGCGTCCGCCGTCTGCGAGCCTCCGCCCGCACCCGAGCCGCCGCCGGCGCCCGAGGCACCACCGCCGGTGCCCGCGTGGCCGCCGCCGGCGCCCGAGGTTCCGCCACCGGTGCCCGCGCTGCCGCCGCCGGCGCCCGAGGTGCCACCGCCGGTGCCTGCGCTGCCGCCGCCCGCTCCGCCCCCTGCTCCGGTGTGGGGCGCGCCGCAGTAGCCGGCCTCGCAGCTGCAGTTGGTGTCGCATTCGGAGTCATGGGTGCAGGGCCGGCTGCAGAACCCGTTGATGCAGGCATCGAAGCCGCACTGGGCGTTGCTGGTGCAGACCTTCGAGCCCGGGGGCACGGCGCGGCAGCTGCCGGCGAGGCAGTACTCACCGGCGTGGCAGTCGGCGTTCTGGGCACAGGCGTCGATGCACAGGCCGCCGGTGCAGGCCTGGGTCGCCGAGCAGTCAGACGCGGTGGTGCAGGTCGCCAGCTTGGTGCAGGTGCCACCCTTGCAGCCGCACTTGTTGCTGCAGTCGGCGGTGTGAGAACAGGAAGCGCCTTCGCCTTCCCACTCCCCTGAGACGATCGTACAGCCTGCGAAGAGCAGCGGGGTCAACAGCAGCGCGAGACGTGGGTTCATAAGTGTGTTCGGTGCGGGGGAAAGAAAGTTGTTCCGCACTCGCCACACTTCGTTGCCTGCGCGTCAAAGGTTGATCATCGAAATTTCAAGCCCCCCCGGTTCATTGGCCCGAGGCTGAAAATCGACCGGAGGAATGATCACAAAGAAGGGGTGCGGCATCAAACGGAGGTGTGCTGCCTGAGGCCTCCGAAACCGATGAATCCTTCGACACCTGGGTCCGCCGGAACCTCAAACCCCGGAGTCCAGGCGTGAGCGCCGGCGCAATCTCGCTTCAGCGCCTGGCCCCCACGCCGGTTCCCCCCTCGACGGCCGAGGCGAGGCTGCTCCGGTTGGTGGAGCGGATCCGCGCCGACGACGTCTGCGCCTTCGAAGAGCTCTACCGGCTGACCCGGGACGACGTGGCCCGGACCCTGAGCCACCTGATGGGCCGCCGGAGCGACCTGGAGGATCTGATCCAGGAAACCTACATGCGGCTG
>JAYVRT010000761.1:0-4198 GCA_043776025.1 Archangiaceae bacterium
GTCTTTGACCAGGAAGGCGACCCCCACCATGTGGCTCGCGGCGGGAGAGGAGAGGTTGGCGACGGTCGTCAGCTCGAAGCGCAGCTCGCGGCCTTCGACCGACTTCAGCCTCAGGTGCGGGTTGGCGGCGCCGCTGTAGTGGGTCGCGAGCAGCTCGCCGCCGTCGAGCGAGTAGACCGTGGTCATCACGATCTTCGTCTTGTCGGCGCCGGTGGTCGTCTCCAACACCGCGCTCCCCCCGGAGACGACGCGCAACGCCAGGTAGGTCACCTCTTTGCCGTCGGACTTCCAGTTGCCCTCGAGCTTTTTCAGCGCCTCGAACGCGCTCCGGCCGTCGGGTCTCGCGGCGGGCGCGGCGGGCGGCGATGCTGCGACAACCACAGCGGCAACGGCGAGCAGGGTGTGCATCAGGGCCGAAGCATGTCACGGGGCCGACGATTTGTTCGACGCAAACTGGGCCCTTGGCTACACAGCGCGCATGGTCCTTCGATCGCTGGTCGCCGTCGGTGCGCTGGTCGCCACGGCCGTGAACGCCGAGCCGGCGAAGCTCGAGGCAAAGCCGGTGCCGCTTCCGGGCTCGCCCGGGAAGGTGTCGATGGATTACCTCGCCTTTGATCCCGCCACGGGCCGCGTCTGGGTCCCGGCCGGCAACGGCAAGGTGAGCCTGGTCGACGCCCACGCGCTCGGGCTGATCACCATCGATGGCTTCCCCTCGGCGGTGAAGGGCGAGCGGATGATGGGGCCCAGCTCGGTCAGCATCGGGCCGGGGTACGCGTGGGTCGGAAACCGCAGCAATTCCCAGGTCTGTGCCATCGACGCCAGGGCCAACAAGGCCGCCGGCTGCGTCGAGTTGAAGAGTTCTCCTGACGGCGTCGCCTACGTCGGGACGACGAAGGAGCTTTGGGTGACCACCCCGAATGACAGCTCGCTGACGTTGATCGACGTCGGCGCTCCGGCGGCGCCGAAGTTGAAGGAGATCGTCAAGCTCGAGGGCGAGCCCGAAGGCTACGCCGTCGACGACGGCCGGGGCCGTTTCTACACCAACCTCGAGGACAAGGACGCGACGCTCGCCTTCGACGTGAGGTCGCGCAAGCAGGTCGCCCGCTGGGCGCCGGGCTGCGGCAAGGACGGCCCTCGGGGAATGGCGCTGGACCTCAAGCGGCAGCTGCTGATCGTCGCCTGCACCGACAAGGTGGTGGTGCTGAAGGTGGAGCAGGGTGGGGCGAAAGTCGGCGAGCTGGCGACCGGTGCCGGGGTGGACAACATCGCCTATGTGCCGGCGCTGCAGCGGGTCTACGTGGCGGCCGGAAAATCGGCGACGCTGTCGATCGCCGAGCTGAAGGACGACGGGAGCCTCACCCTCGTCGCCACCGCGGCGACCTCCCCGGGCGCCCGGGTGGTGATCACCGACGAGCTCGGCACCGCGTTCGTCGCCGACTCCGCCAACGGCCGGCTGCTGGTGGTGGCGGCGCTGAAGGCCGAGGGGAAGAAGTGATGGCGCCTTCGACGCAGTGGAAGGAAGAAATCCCCGCCGACGAGGCCGAGCGCTTCGAGCGCCACGCCCAGACGCTGCTGAAGCTGCAGCAGGCGAAGGCGCGCCGCCACCCGGTGAGCCGCGGGCTGCACGCCAAGGCCCAGGCCGGCGCCGAGGCCGAGTTCACCGTGCTCGCCGACCTGCCCGAGCACGCCCGGGTGGGGCTGTTCTCGAAGCCCGGCACCTACAAGGCCTTGGTGCGGTACTCGAACGGTCTGGGCAGCCGCCACGCCGATCAGAAGGGAGACGTGCGGGGGATCGCGATCAAGGTGGTGGGCGTCGAGGGGAAGAAGCTCATCCCCGGGCTCGAGGGGGCGAAGACCCAGGACTTCCTCGCGATCCTCAGCGCGTTCACCCCGTTCACCGGCGCCGACGACTTCGTCTGGTTCGTCGACGCCGCGTCGCGGCCGGCGAGCCTGCTTCCGCGCGCGATCTTGCAGTTCGGCTTCGGCAAGACCTTCAAGCTCCTCGGCGCGCTGATGGCCAGCCGGAAGGCGCCGCCGGTGATCTCGGTCGCGACCCACGCTTACTTCAGCGCTCTGCCGATCAAGTTCGGGGCCTTCGCGGTCCATTACTCGCTCGCGCCCACCGCTTCGGACATGCCCGGCGCCACCCTGGGGACCTCGCCCAACTACCTGGGCGAAGAGCTCGCGGCGCGGCTCGAAGCGGGGCCGGTGAGCTACGACTTCCGGGTGCAGTTCTTCGTCGACCCGGTGCGGACTCCGATCGAGGACGCCTCGGTGGAATGGAAGGAGTCCGACGCGCCCTGGCTCACCGTCGGGCGGCTGACGCTGCCGAAGCAGCGCCTGGGCTCGGCGCGGGGCCAGCAGCTTGCGGGGTTGATCGAAGGCCTGTCCTTCGACCCCTGGCACGCGCTCGAAGACCACCGGCCCCTGGGCAACATGATGCGGGCGCGCAGCGCCGCCTACCGGCTGAGCACGATCGAGCGCAAGGCGCTGCCCGAGCCCGACGGCAGCGAAACCTTCGAGGGCTAGAAACCTTCGACGCCGAATGGTTTCCGGGGGCGCCACTTGCCCCGGGCGGGCAAGCCCCGCTAAGTGGCCGAGTCGTTTTTCTAAGGGGAATTCTTGAGTTCACCACGGTCGTTGGCGGTCTTGTTGGCCGCGCTGGGTCTGGTGTCGTGCGGCAAAGAGAAGCTCGTGGTGACCTCTTGCCGCGAGGACTCGGCGTGCAAGCAGGGGCTGATCTGTGAGGACTACCAGTGCGTCCCGGCTGCGACCAAGGCCTGCTCGAGCGTGATCAAGGGCAACCCGATTCTCCAGCCGGACCCGTACACCATCTCCTTCGGGGACCTCGACGTCTCCACCGCTTCGCAGAAGCTGACGATTCACAACATCGGCAACTGCACCCTGACGATGTTCGAGGCGTCGCTGGGCAACGCCCAGTCTCCCTTCACCTGCGATCTGTGCACCGCGAACTTCCCGATGGAGATCTTCCCGGGACGCTCGAAGGAGTTCACCGTCGGCTTCACCACCAACACCGTCGGACACGCCAAGGACGAGATCCGGATCTTGAGCGATGACAAGGAGTTCTCCGAGCTGAAGATCCCGCTGAACGCGAACTTCCTCGGAGAGCCCAAGCTCCGGGTGACTCCGAACCCGATCGACTTCGGCTACGTCGCCCAGGGCCGGCAGGGCGCGGTCAACGTGCAGATCAGCAACCAGGGCACCGGCATCGCCCCACTGACGATCACCTCGATCGACTTCTCCGACGCGGGGACGATGGACTTCGCCTTCGTCAACCCCTTCGCCGGCCCACGGGTGATGAACCCGGTGGCCAGCGACAACACCGCGCTGCTGCCGCTGGAGCTGCGCTTCACCCCGCGCTCCACGGCGAAGCACACGATGGACCTGGTGGTGGTGACCAACAAGGGCGTGGTCCGGGTGCCGATGACCGGCAACTCCGAGACCCCGCCGCAGCTGGCCTACAACCCGCCGATGATCGACCTGGGCAACGTGCCGCTGGGGGCGACCAACCTGGTGGCGCTGACGTTGACCAACATGGGCGGCGCGCCGCTTCAGGCGAAGCTGCAGTGGGGCGGCACCAACCCCAACACCGACCTCTTCACCAGCCCGACGGTGATCCCCGACATCCTCGCCGGCGCGTTCATCGACGTGCAGGTCGGCTTCACCGCCACCGCGATCGGCCCCGTCACCGGCCTGCTCAACCTCACCACCAACGATCCGGCCAAGCCGTCGATCACCATCCCCGTCACCGCCAACGGGGTGATGGGCGCCGGCAACCAGGTGGTGAAGCTGGAGATGGTCTTCGAGAACGGCACCGACGGCGTCTTCGACAACGACGTGCGCAACGTCGACATGACCCTCGAGCACCCGTACGGCTACGTCTGCAACAAGGGGACCCCGAACCCGATGAACTGGGGAAACTTCGGCAAGCCGTCGTGGCTGTCGTTCGCGCCCAAAGAAGAGCCCGAGCGGATCGTGCTCGCGGACTCGATGGCCGATGGGACCTACCGGGTGCAGCTGCAGTACGTCGAGAGCTGCAAGGCGATTCCCAGCGGGCTGCTGGCGGGGCTGCTCGGGATCTCGAGCGAGGTGCTGGTCGGTTACTTCTCGGGCGGCACGGTGCCGCTCAACGGAGAAGACGTCTCGAAGCTCGTCGCCCAGGTCTGCCTGTCGCACG
>JAYVRT010000762.1:0-15151 GCA_043776025.1 Archangiaceae bacterium
CGCTCCCTCTCCGCACCGAGCAGTGCGCGACGGTCGCGCGCCTCGCTGGCGGGGCGCCTCGACCGCGATATCCGCTCGGGTAATCCGATCTCAGGCCCTTAACCCGTTAGTCCTGCCGGCGCCGCCGGGACGCCGCGAGCCCGCCCAGGCCGAGTGCGGCCCCGCCGACCTTCAGCAGCAGGCCTTCCTCGGCGATCCGCGCCACGCCGAGCGAGCCGACGCCGACGTCCTCGACGACGCTGAGCGCCACCCGGCCTGCGCCCAAAGAGCCGCTCTCGACGAACTGGGCGCCACGCGCCAGTTGAGTGCCGCCGCGGCCGAACTGAACCGCCTCTCGGCCCAGCTGGGCCTCTGATGACGCGCCGAAGGCCATCGCCGAGTGGCCGAACCGCGCCTCGGCCGACGGTGAGCCGAGCGGACGCAGCGACGACTCGACCTGGAACGGGTTGGGCGCGTGCCCCGCGGCCTCGCCGAACTGCACCGAGGTCCCGGCGGCGCGCGCACCCTGGTGTGTCTTCGCCAGCTCCTCCCAGCTCATCCCGCCATGGACCACGAAGCGCTCGGCCTCGGCCTGAGGCACGGGGGAAGGAAGGTGGGCGTGCTCGGCGGAGCCTCCATGCCCGGAGAGGTCGTGCAGCGTGTCGACGGCGTCGACCGCATCGCCGAGCCCGGGCCCATTGTTGTCATCGTCGTCGTCATCGGCCGGGCGGGTCTGCGCCCCGGCCCCGAGCGCGAGCAGGCTCAGCGCCAGCAGCCGTCCCTTGAAGTCGAGCGTCATCGGCGTACCCCCATTGAAGCGGTGCTGCCCAACGACGTTAGACGGCCTTCGCCCTGACGGCGTCAAGCCGGGTCAGGCGTTTCGGTCGCGCCCGGTGACGGTGCGAGGGAGCACGCAGCCCCGGGAGCCGAACGCCTCGCGAAGTACTTCTCGATCGTGAAGTCAGCGGCCGGCTTTCAGCTTCGCGACCCGAGCGGCGGCCTCGTCGGCGCGACGACGGGCTTCGCTGGCCTTGTATTCCGCGTCGGCCGCGGCGGCTTTGAGCGCCAGCTCCTCTCTCTGTGCGTCCTGCAGTTCCCGGCGCAGCCGCAGCGACTCCTTCGCCTTGCGTTCGGCTTCGAGGCGAACGGCCTGGGCGCGTTCGGCTGCCGCGGCCTCTGCTTCGGACACGGCCCCGCCGTCGATCTCCTCCGTCGGACCCTCGGGCGCGCGGTTCAGCGTCGCTTCTGCCGACGGCGCGCCCTCCGGCGCCGCCCCGAAGAAGCCGACCTTCACCTCCGGCAGCTTCGAGAAGCGCCCGAGCTTCAACAGCTGGGCGAGCGCCGCGTCGACCTGGGCGCCGCGCACCACCGCCATCACCGCTGGCACGTCGGGCCCCGTCGCCTTCTTCGCCACCGCCGCGAGCGCCGCACGCTGCCGCTCGACCGCGGCCTTGAAGTCCTTTCCGCTCGCGACCGCGTCACTCGCCTCGAGCAGCGCCGCGAGCTCGGGCCGGGCATCCCGCGCCAACCGGTTGAGCGCGTGCGCGGCCTGGGTCGGCTTGTGCTGCGCCTTCGCCTGGGCCGCGCCCTTCTTATCGCCGGCGGACTTCAGCTCCTTCACCAGCCCGTCGCGCGTCTGGAGGAACTGTTCGGGCGTGGCGGAGAAGAGGGCATCGAGGGCTGCTTGAAGGTCCGGGCCGGCCATTGGGCGCATGGTAGGCGCGCCGCGCGATATTTCAGCTCGGTTTCCCTTCTATGCTCGAGGCGAACATGTTCCACGTCCGGCGCGGAGAATTCCGGAGGCGATGAAGTCCCGCCGGGCGTTGCTCTTGATGCTGGTCTTCGCGCTCGCTTTGGCGATCACCTGGGCCGTCTGGAGCAGCAAGCCCCCCCCACCCGACTCCGGGCCGCCCGCGGGAGCACAACGCGCGTCGGGGTCATCCTCGCGAAGGGCGGCGGACGAGGTCCGTGCGCCGACCCAGCCGGCCCGCCAGGCGGGTTCGTCGGAGGACGACGGCGGCCCGATTTCGGAAGACGCCGAAGAGCAGGAAGACGCCGGGCCGTCGATCGCGTTGCGGGTGCGGGTCGAATACGAAGGCGAAGGCATCGCTGGCGCCGAGGTGGTGATCGAGGACGATGCGGTGCCGCCCGACTGGAGCGGAGAAGTGACCACCGGCGACGACGGTGAAGTCGAGATCGAGATCCGTCCTGGCGGCTTCGTCGCCTATGCCCGCAGTGGCGCGCGCTCCGGAGAGCAAAGAGGTTACACCGAGGGCACCCGCCCGACGGTGCGAGTCGACGTCTTCGAGGCGGCGGGCGTGGAGGGCACGGTGCTCGCGCGTGGCCAGGGTCCCCTTGAAGGTGCGGAGGTTTCAGTCGGCTACACCTTCCGTCACACCGTCAGCGGGTCCGACGGCCGCTACCGGCTTCCAGTCACCGCGACCCGGGTGTCCCTGCACGCAGCGAAGGGCGGCTGGGTGAGCCAACTCCGGGACGTAGCGCCGCCACCTGGGCAGATGCTGCGCTGCGATTTCGAGCTCGAGCGCGCCCACACGGTCGTGTTCATCGCGACTTGCGACGGTGAGAGGCTGGACCCGATCAGCGCCGACTTCACCCGCGATGGCGGCCGCGTGCCGTATGACCGCTTGGGAAACGCGGAATACGGCGTGGCAATCGGCGACTACCAGGTCGAGTTGACCGCTTCTCGCGGGCGAAAGCGCTGCAAGGCGAGTCTTCCGATCCATGTCGCAGGCAACACCCGCGTCAACGCGACTCTGGTGGCTGGGCGCGAGTTTCCCGAATATCCAGAACGCCCCTTCGATGCCGGCACGGCCGTGAAAGGGCACCTCACCCTCTCGTCGAAGCCGGTGGTGCAGTGGAACATGAAGCCTGGGGAGGAGCGCGGCACCATCGTCCTCACGGGCCCGGGCGAGCCCCACCACTTCATCTCGCTGCCGGCCGAGGTGATGCTCGAGCCCGGCCGATGGCATGCGAAGGCGATGACACCCGAAGGCCTGGGTGAGGGCGACGTCGAGCTCCGCGCCTCCGAGGACGCCGAGCTGACACTCGAGCTGAGGAGAACCGGCCTGGCGGTGACCGGCCGCCTGGTTGACGCCCGCACCCACGAGGCGCCGGGGTTCGCGCAGACCACGGTGTCGATCGTCTTCCCCTACGACCCCGGAGAGCCGACCCTCTTCGCGGGCCTGAAGTCCGACGGCCGGTTTGCGCTCCGCCAGGCGCCACCCGGAAACGCGGTGCTCGCCGTGCAGGTCATCGGGTACCCGCTTCTTCTGCGACCGCTGACGCTCAACGGAAACCTCGAGCTGGGCACGCTCGAGCTCACCGCTGGGCCCGAGGGAATCTTGACCGCGCCGGCGATGGGACTCACCTGGCACTTCGCAGGCGGCCTGCCCCAGGTCGACAGCGTGGCGTCAAACGGGTCCGCTCTGGGCTTTCAGGCCGGCGACGTGCTGCTCCAGTTCGCACGAATCGAGCTCCGCGGGCTCCCCGAGTCGGATGTGCTCCAAGCCAGCGCGGGCCCGCTGGAGCAGCCCGTGGCCGTGACCCTCAAGCGGGGAGTCGAGCGCCTGACGCTGAGCGTGCCGCGAACCGCGAGGAAGTGAGTCTTCGAAGCCCGGGATTCGCAGCACAGGCCCCGCTCTCGCAAACACGGTGCGTGTTACCGTCAGCGCGTCCGGTGCGCATGAAGAGCCCGCCTTCCTTTCGATGGTTGCACTCCGCCGCGCTGGCGCTCGGACTTCTTGGCACCGCTGCCCTCGGCCAGGAGGGCTGGTCGCCGATGCCTTCGGCCCCCGCGGGCACCGGGCCGGACGAGCACCCGCAGGTGGACCCGGGCAGCTGGGCGGGCGTGTGCCCCGATGGCCAGCAGGTCGGCCCCGACACCCAGAACCACTGCTGCTGGCCCGGCCAGGCGTACTCGAACCTCAAGGCCCACTGCGTCGGCGCACCCCTGTGTCCTGCGGGGACGCTTCCCAAAGGCGAGGAGTGCGTCGTCGATTGCCCCGAGGGGATGACGAAGAACGCCGACACCGCCGGGCACTGCTGCTTCCCGGGCCAGGCGTGGTCCTCGAGTCGCAACGCCTGCCTCGGGATTCCCGTCTGCCCGGAAGGGATGACGAGCACGCCCGACGGGTGCCTCTCACTCACCGCTCCGCCGCTGCCGCCGACGGTGCCGTCACCGACGGGCCCTCCGCAGCAGCAACCGGTCGCCGGGCCTCCGCCTCCTGTGCCGCTGCCCGAGCAGCGCTACGAGCCCGGCCCACCGCCTCCCCCGCAGCCGCCGGACCGGGGCCGGCGCCACCGCCGCAACCGCGACAACGAAGAGGAAGAGGGCGACGAAGAGGGCGACGAGCCGAAGGATCCCTGGCCCGGCATCGGCCACGTCTTCTTCCACCTCGACGTCATCTGGCAGCCCAGCGACTCGGCGATCAGCCCGGGGCCGGTGATCGGCCCTGGCCTCGGCCTGGAGATTGTCCCCTTCCGCACCAGCCGGGTCAGCTTCGGCCTCGACGCCGAGACCGGGCTGGTGACGTCGTTCTTCTTCAACGCCAACCGCGGACGCTGGGTGGTTCCCTTCCGCCTCGGCGGGCTGGTCGGCTTCCGGCTCGCGAGCACCTGCTCGGAGATCGAGGTGCACGGCGGGCTGCAGGAGAACTGGTCGGGCCTGAGCACTGGGAGCAACCCGTCACCCTGGAGCAGCCGAATCTACGGCGGCGCGCAGTTCAACTTCCGCTTCGGCACCGGCCACGGGTACCTCTTCGCTTCACTCGACGCGGTGGTGGTCGACGGCATCGACCTCGTCGGCCGCGTCGGCTGGGCCTTCTAGCCGCCGGTGCAGGCGAACTGCCCGAGGCCACAGCTTGGGCCGGGGATCTCCTTCAGATCGAGGCAGGCGTTGATCGCGAGCACCTTCGCTTCAGTGAGGCCAAACGCCTTCGTGCCGTCGTAGCTGTAGGTGGTTGCTGCGAGGGTGATCTGCAGCGTGCAGATGGCTGAACCCGTCCCCTCGAGGACCAGCGCGGAGTTCCCCGTCGCGCACTCACCCAGCGGCACGGCGGCTTTGCGGCACAACGCCGCCGCCCGATCGAGTGCGTCTCGATCGCCCCTCGAGGACCCGTAGAACTCCCCCGCCCCGGCACTCAACGTGGCGCTCCAGGTGAGCACCTCGCCGCCGAGGTCGGGCGCGCCTGCGCCGGAACAGACCGAAGTGCAGGTCGTAGCTTCGTCGGAGCAGCTCTGGACGCAGCGCGAGGCGCGGTAGGAGACGCCCCCGTCGTCGCAGGTGCAGGTGAAGAACGGGCACGCCACCTTGGCCGAGCAGATGTTGTGCCCCGCGTCGGCCACGGAGGCGCGAGGCAGACAGGCCGAGAACAGCAGGGTTCCGAGGATCCAGCGGCTCATGTCGCTGATGCTACTCCCCCGGCAGCCCGGCCGGGCCAGAGCGCCGCGACCAACGCTGCCGCCACGAGCACCACCGTCGTCACCCCCGACGCCTCCGGCCCGAAGTCGCCGCCGAAGAAGAAGCCGCGCTCCTGCACCGGCCCGACGAAGAGCGCATGCCCCGAGAGGATGCCGCTCACTGGCTGGCCGTAGAAGAAGCCCTCGAACCAGTTCCACGCGATGTGCGCGCCGATCGACGTCCACAGACTCGTGCGCAGTGCGAAGAGCCCGAACACGACGCCGACCAGCGCGATGTTGATCGCGGCGATCGCCGACACGTCGGGGTTGTGCAGGTGAAGCAGCCCGAAGGTGGCGCCAGTGAGCAGCACCGCCAACCCGGGGCGGGTGCCGGCACAGAGCTGGCGGAGCACCACGCCCCGAAGCATCAGCTCCTCACCGACCGCCGTCGGCCCGAGCGCAAGCAGCTGAATGACCCCGGCCTCGAGGAGGAGCGCGGCGCTCCCCTCGAACAGGCGCAGGCTCCCCCGCCCCGCTAGAACCGGCAGCAGCACCGCCGCGGAGACGAGCCCCGCGCCCAGCCCGACGCCCAGCGGGAAATCCTTCACCGCCCGGCCCAGCGGCGCGCCGAGGTCCGCCTTGAAGACGAGCGCGCAGATCGCCGTCGGCACGGCCGAGGCGATCACCATCACCGCCGAGTTGAAGAACAGGCGCGGGTCGTCGAGGCACAGCGGGTAAATCGGATAGAGCCCGAGCAGGGCGATGAAGAGGCTGCAGACCCCGAACGCGCCCAAGGCCACGCCGGTGAAGATCGCGACCACCCACCCGCTGCGGAGCCTGCCGGCGTCGTCGAGGAACAGGCTCACCAGAGCCACAATTACTGCACCTGGGCTACGTTTGGCCGGGTTTGAGCCAGACAGGGGGCCTGGAATGAACGTCGTCGGAATCGAAGGGCTGTCGGTGGCGCAGGTGCAGGACGAGGTCCGCCGCGGCGGAAAGTTCGTCATCTTCACCTGGTGCATCTCGCTGCTGATCATCACCATCAAGCGCGGCACCGACGTCCACTTCATCCGCGCCGGCCAGGGGGCGATCGGCCCGGGCATGCCCTACACCCTGCTCTCCCTGTTCCTCGGCTGGTGGGGCTTCCCCTTCGGACTCATCTACACGCCGATGTGCATCATCCAAAACCTCTCCGGCGGGAAGGACGTCACCGCGGCGATGCTCGAGGCGCTCGCCCTGCCCGCTCCGGCGGCCACCGGAGGCGAGTTCGGCGCGCCGGTGCCGCGGCCTCCCCCGGCCTCCGGCGGTCTGCCGCCCAGCTCGTTTGGAGGGTAAGACCAGGGGGTGGCGGTCGCGCGCGCAGTCGAAATCCTCAAAGCCGGAGGCCTGGTCGCCCTGCCGACCGAGACCGTCTACGGCCTCGCCGCCGACGCCGGGCTCGAGCTGGCCGTGCGCCGCATCTTTGCCGCCAAGGGCCGCCCCTCGACCCACCCGCTGATCGTCCACCTCGGTGACGCCGCGCAGTTGCCCGACTGGGCGCGGGAAATTCCCGGCTCCGCCCGCGCGCTGGCGAAGGCGTTCTGGCCCGGGCCGCTGACGCTGGTGCTCAAGCGCACCGCGCGCGCCTCCGACGCGGTGACCGGTGGACAGGACACGGTGGCCCTGCGCGTTCCCAACCACCCGCTGGCGCTCGCCGTGCTGCGGCAGCACGGGGGCGGGCTCGCTGCTCCCAGCGCGAACAAGTTCGGTCACGTCAGCCCCACCACCGCCGCCCACGTGAGGGCGGAGTTTGGCGAAGAGGTCGGGTTGATCCTCGACGGTGGGCCCTGCGCGGTCGGGGTGGAGTCGACGATCGTCGACCTGAGCTCCGGGCCGCCGAAGCTGCTCCGGCCTGGCGGGCTGGCGAAGGAAGAGGTCGAGCGGGTGCTCGGCGCGCCGCTCGCCGCGCCGTCGGCCGAGGTGCGCGCCCCGGGAATGCTCGCCTCGCACTACGCCCCGCGCGCCGGCCTGGTGCTCACCACCGACGAGAAGGCCGCCGACGAGGCCGCCCAGCGGCACCTGTGGGGCGCGGCGGTGGCGGTGCTCTCGACACGTGCGCCGGTGTTGCCCCCAGGCGTGCGCCACTTCCCGCTCTCCGCGGATCCCTCGGAGGCCGCCCGGGCGCTCTACGCGACGCTGCGTCAGATCGACGCCGCTGGCTTTGACGTGGTGGTGGCGGTGCTCCCGCCCGAGGCCGGCCTGGGGCTGGCGGTGCGCGACCGGCTCACCCGCGCCGCGGCGCCGCGTTGAGGGGGTCGTAGAAACCGTCGATGGTGGCAAGAACCGTCGGGAACCGACGCGGCTCCTTCTCAGAAGGCCGGGGCGCGGCTCGTCAGTGCAGGGAGTTGGGCTGGACGAGGGCGAACTCGCCGATCTTCCCTTCGAACGTCTTCCCATCGGGGCGGGCGAAGAAGTAGCTGCCGCGCATCGTGCCGAAGGGCGTCTTCAGCATCGCCCAGCTGGTGTACTCGAAGGACTCGCCCGGCCCGAGCTTGGGCTGCTTGCCGACGACGCCGTCGCCGCGCACCTCTTCGACCCGGCCGTCGCCGTCGGTGATCACCCAGAAGCGGCTCTTCAGCTGCGCCGCCTCGGTGCCGACGTTGGAGATGGTCACGGTGTAGGTGAACGCGAACTGGTTGTGCTCCGGCTCACTGCGCTCGGACCAGTAGCTGGGCTTGATGCGAATCCGGATTCCTTCGGTGGTGGTGTCGGACATGGAGAGCGACGAACTCTAGGCCGCCTCGGCCTTCTTCGGCGGCCGCAGAATCGACGCCACCACCGAGATGATCAACACCAAAGCGATGAATCCAAGGCTGGCGACGATCACCAGGCCCTCGTGCTGGTGGGCGAGTTCCTCGAAGTAGGTCTCGGCGCAGAGCTTCACCCCGACGAACGCGAGGATGACCCCCAGGCCGATCTTCAAGTAGTGAAACGAATCCATCAGCTTCGCGACGACGAAGAAGAGCGAGCGCAGCCCCATGATCGCGCAAGCGTTGGCAGTGAAGACGATGAACGGGTCCTGACTGACGCCGAGCGCCGCGGGGATCGAGTCGAGCGCGAACAGCAGGTCGGAGGTCTCGACCACCAGCAGCACCAGCAGCATCGGGGTGACGACGAGCCGGCCCGCCTCGCGGACGAAGAAGGCGCTGCCATGGTCCTCCACCGCGACCGGCAGCACCCGGCGCGCCAGCTTCAGCACCCGGTTGCTCTCCGGATCCATCGCCTCGTCTTCCTTGGCGAAGAGCAGCTTCCAGGCGGTGAAGAGGAGGAAGGCGCCGAAGAAGTAGAGGATGAACTCGAAGCGGGTGACGAGGCCGGCGCCGACGCCGATCAGCGTCGCCCGCATCCCAAAGGCGCCGACGACGCCCCAATACCGCAGCCGGTGCTGCGCGCCCCGGGGCACCTTGAAGTAGCTGAAGATGACGAGGAAGACGAAGAGGTTGTCGACCGAGAGCGCGTACTCGATGACGTAGGCGGTGAGGAAGGTCGCCGCGGTCTTGGTGCCGCCGAGCGTGTAGAGGAAGCCGGCGAAGCCGAGCGAGAGGGTGACGTAGATCCCCACCCAGACGCCGGCCGCGGCTGCCGAGACGACGCCTCCGCGGGCCCGCACCACCACCAGGTCGACGACCACCAGTGCGAACACGGCGATCATGAACCCTATCCACAGCGTGGGAGTGCCCAAGGCGTCTTTGACGCTACACGGCTTTGCTCTGCTGCTTGAGGACGATCAGACTGTGGGCCGGTAACATCAGCGTCTGGGCGGCCTCGAACTTCCGGCTCACCTGCGCGGTGCGGGCGGTCTCCACCACCCCTTCCCAGCTGTCGCCCCACTGGCGCTCCGGCAGGCGCAGCTCGACGCTCTCGGCGCCACCGTTGACGTAGATCAACAGGCTCTCGCCGATCACCTTGCTGCCGTCGGGGGCTCGGGCGCCGATCGCGTCTCCGCCGAGGAACCAGCCGATGCAACGGAAGGTCGGCCGGTGCCAGTCGGAGCCTTCCATCTCCTTGCCGTCGGGGCGGAACCAGGCGAGGTCGCGAAAGTGCGAGTCCTCGAGCGTCGAGCCGAGGAAGAAGTTGCGGCGCTGAAGCACCGGGTGGCGGCCGAGCTGGACGCAGGCCCGGGCGAAGGCGAGGAAGCCGGCCTTGGCGTCGTCGAGCTCCCAGTCGACCCAGGACAGCTCGTTGTCCTGGCACCAGGCGTTGTTGTTGCCCCACTGGGTGCGGCCCATTTCGTCGCCGGCGCAGATCATCGGCGTCCCGACGGAGACGAAGAGCGTCGCCAACAGGTTGCGCTTCTGGCGGTCGCGCAGCGCATTGACCAGCGCGTCGTCGGTCTCTCCCTCGACGCCGCAGTTGAAGCTGTGGTTCTCGCCCGCGCCGTCGCGGTTGTCCTCGCCGTTGAGCTCGTTGTGCTTGCGCGAGTAGCTGACCAGGTCGTGGAGCGTGAACCCGTCGTGGCAGGTGATGTGGTTGATGCTCGCGGTGGGGCGGCGCCCGGAGATCTTGAAGAGGTCCGAGCTGCCGGTGAGCCGGTACCCGATGTCCGCCGCCTGGCGTTCGTCGCCGCGCCAGAAGCGGCGAATGCTCTCGCGGTACTTGTCGTTCCACTCCGCCCACTGCAACGGGAACTGGCCGACCCGGTAGCCGCCGTAGCCGACGTCCCACGGCTCGGCGATCAGCTTCACGCGGGAGAGCACCGGGTCCTGGTGCACCGCCTGGAGGAACGGGGCGTCGGGGTCGAAGTCGCCGTCGCCGCGGCGGCCGAGGGCGGTGGCGAGGTCGAAGCGGAAGCCGTCGACGTGCATCTCGCTGGCCCAGTAGCGCAGCGAGTCCATCACCAGCTTCAGCACCTGGGGGTGGCGCAGGTTGAGGCTGTTGCCGCAGCCGGTGAAGTCGAGGTGGTGCGACGGGTTCGCTTTGTCGAGCCAGTACCAGACGGGGGCGTCGAGCCCGCGGTACGAGAGGGTCGGCCCGCGCTCGTTGCCTTCGCAGGTGTGGTTGTAGACGACGTCGAGGATCACCTCGATACCGGCAGCGTGGAGCGCCTTCACCATCTGCTTGAACTCGCGCACCTGGCCGCCGCGGCTGCCGGAACTCGAGAAGCGCTGGTCGGGGGCGAAGAAGCCCAGGGTGTTGTAGCCCCAGAAGTTGGTCAGCCCCTTGCCGACGATGAAGCCCTCGGCGACGGCCTCGTGCACCGGCAGCAGCTCGACGCTGGTGATGCCCAGCGAGGTCAGGTGGTCGATCACCGCGGGGTGGGCGAGGCCGGCGTAAGTGCCGCGCAGCTCGGGCGGGACCTTGGGGTGGCGCGCGGTGAAGCCCTTGACGTGGAGCTCGTAGATGACGGTCTTGCGCCAGAGCACCTCGGGGCGCTTCTCGCCGGCCCAATCGAACTCGTCGGCGACGACGACGGACTTCGGCGCGCCCTTGCCCGAGTCGCGGGTGTCGGCGACCTCGCCGCCGCCCTCGAAGTTGCTGCCCAGAAGGGGTTCGTTCCAATCGGGCTTGCCGCTGACCGCCCTGGCGTAGGGGTCGACGAGGAGCTTCTTCGGGTTGAACCGCAGGCCACGCTCGGGCGCCCAGGGGCCGGTGACGCGGAAGCCGTAGAGCGAGCCCGGCTGCAGCTGCGGCACGTAGCCGTGCCAGATGTGGTTGGTGACGTCGAGGAAGCGCAGGCTCTGGGTCTGCACCGACGGCGCTTCGGCGTCGAAGAGGCACAGCTCCATCTGGGTCGCGCCCTCGCTGTAGATGGCGAAGTTGACGCCTCGGCCGTCGTAGGTGGCGCCCAGCGGATACGGCACACCGGGCCAGACTTCGAAGTGAGCGCTCACAGGAGAACCCGCGTTCTATCACTGACATGAAAAGGGCCCGCTCCTCTAAACAGAGAAGAGCGAGCCCTTCAGTACGGCTCTACAGCGAACGCCTCTTCAGGAGAGGTGCTTGCTGACGAGCTTGGTCATCTCGAACATGTTGACCGACTTCTTGCCGCCAAACACGGCCTTGAGCTTGTCGTCGGCGTTGATCTGCTTACGGTCCTTCGCATCCTGCAGGCCGTGCTTCTTGATGTACGCCCAAACCTTGCTGGTCACTTCCGTGCGGGGCAGCGGCTTGGCGCCGACAATCTCCGCCAGAAGGGACGACGGCTGCATCGGCTTCATGAACGCGGCGTTCGGCTTGCGCTTCGCACCAGTCTTCTTTGCGGCTTTCTTCGCGGCCATTCGTTCGGTCTCCTCCCCCTAGGGGGACGTTAGCGGTCTCATACGAGATCCGGGCCGCGGTGAGTAGCAAAGGCCCCGAGTGAAAAACAGCCCCATGATCGGTTTTTTCGAGGGAGAGTGAGTCTGGATACGTCACCTCATCACTGGAGCGAATGGCTTTCTCGGTTCCTGGCTCGCCCGGCGGCTGGGGGAAAGAGGCGACGAGGTGGTCTGTCTGGTGCGCGAGGGGAGCGATGTTTCGCTGCTCGACGGGCTGAAGATCGAGCGCGCCACGGGGGACGTCACCGACCCCGCTTCGCTGCTGCCCGCACTCAAAGGCGTCGACGTCGTCTTCCATCTGGCTGGAATTCGTCGCGCATCGACCCGGGACGAGTTCTTCAAGGTCAACGCGGAAGGGACGAAGAACGTCGCCGAGGCGATGGTGAAGGGGGGGGCCCGGCGGCTGGTGCTGTGCAGCTCGCTCGCCGCCAGCGGCCCCTCGACGGCGGCCCGCCCAAGGGTCGAGTCCGACCCCTGCTCTCCCGAGGAGTGGTACGGCGAGAGCAAAGCGGAGGCCGAGCGGCTTGCCTTCGGCTTCTGCGACAGGCTGGAGGTCACCTGCTGCCGGCCCTCGCGCATCGTCGGGCCGGGCGACGAGGAGAACCTCACCTTCTTCAAGGTGGTGAAGAAGGGCGTGGTGCTGAAGCTCGGGGGGGTGCCGCGGCCGATCTCGCTCGTCGACGTCGAGGACGTGGTCTCGCTGCTGGTGCTGCTGGGAGATCGGAAAGAAGCGGTGGGTGAGGCGTTCTTTGCAGACGCCGGCAACGCGCTGCCGTTGGAGGACTTCCTCCGGCTGATCGCCACCGAGCTCGGCGTCACCGCGCGCACCCTCTACGTCCCCGAGCTGGTGCTGTCCGCGCTCGGGCACGGCGCCGACGCGCTGACGCTCCTCACCGGCCGGAAGCTGCCGATGAACCGGAAGCTGGCGCGGCAGCTGCTCGCACCGGGGTGGACCTGCAGCATCGAGAAGGCGCAGCGTCTGCTCGGCTACCAACCGAAGGTGCCGCTGGCCGAGTCGGTGCGGCGCACGGTGAAGGGCTACCGGCAGGCGGGGTGGCTGTGAGGCGGGCGACGCTCACCGTCTGGCTGTGCGCCACCGGCTGCCTCCAGTGGCTGCCCGCGCCGACGCCGATGCCCTCGGTGGAGGATTTCCTCGTCAGCCGCGGCAAGGCGAAGTGCCTGCTGGTGCTGCTGCCCGGCGCAGGAGATCGCGCCCCGGTGTTTCACGACGAGGGAATCGTCGCGCAAATCCGCAAGGCGGGGCTCTCGCTGGACCTGATCGCCGCCGACGCCTCGCCCGGCTACTACGCCAACGCGGTGATGCCGCTGCGGCTGGAGACCGACATCATCGCCCCGGCGCGTCGGCGCGGCTACGAGCAGGTCTGGCTGCTGGGGATCTCGATGGGCGGCTTCGGGACCTTTCACTACGCGCAGCAGTACCCGAAGCACGTCGATGGGATCATCGCCCTCTCGCCCTGGCTGGGGCGGCAGACGACGATCGACGAGATCCTCGCCGCCGGCGGGCTCGCGATGTGGAAGCCGCCCGAGGTGATGCCGCTCGACGAGGACACCTTCACCCCTCAGACCTGGGGCTGGGTCGCCCGGGTCACCAGCGGCGCCGCGCTCGGGCCGCCGATCTACCTGGGCTACGGCGACACCGACACCCGCGTCGGCAGCCCGCGGTTCCTCGCCGACGTGCTCCCGGCTGACCGCGTCTTTCACGCGCCCGGCGGGCACGACTGGCCGACCTGGCATGACCTGCTCGACCAGGTGCTCGCCAACTCGGCGCTCAAAGACCGCTGCGCGCGCTGAGCAGCACGGTTGTGGTATTGCCCGCCCGTGCACCCTGCCGCTCCCGCCGCCGCCACCGCCCCAGGCAAGGCCGCCTTCTACGACGTCGACGGCACCTTGATCTCCACCAACGTCGTCCACGCGTTCGGCTACTACGCGATGAACGAAGGCAGCCTGATGGGGATCGTCGGGCGCACGCTGGGCACGATCGCCTCGATTCCGATCTTCGGCGCGCTGAACATGATCGACCGCAAGGTCTTCAACGAGTTCTTCTACCGCCGCTACGCGGGCTTCACCGAAGACCGGCTCTTCACCCTCGCCGAGGATCTCTTCGAGGACGTGGTGAAGCCGGCGATCTTCCCCCGGGCTCAGGACCTGATCGACGAGGCGCGCCGCGCCGGCTGCCGGATCGTCTTCGTCACCGGCGCGCTCGACTTCACCATGGCGCCGCTCGCCCGGCACATGGGCGCGGACGATCTGATCGCCAACAAGATGCAGTTCGTCGGCGGCGTCGCCACCGGCAAGGTGATTCCGCCGATCATCGAGGGCGCGAACAAGGCGAACGTGATTCGCGAGTACTGCGAGAAGCACAACCTCGCGGCGAACAAGAGCCACGCGTACACCGACAGCGCCAGCGACTACGCGATGCTCACCGCGGTCGGCCGGCCGACGGCGGTCAACCCCGACCTGCGCCTGCGCGCGCTCGCCCGCAGCTACAACTGGCCAATCCTCGACCTGCGCTGAGGGCACCCTGGACTTGACGGGCGCGGCAAACCCCGCCAAGAGCCGTGGGTGAAATGCGCCCGCTGAAGACGTTGAAGAAGCTGTACGACGAGGAATCCCACATCGTCATCCAGGAGAAGAGCTCGCCCCCGCGGGTGCTCTTCTACGGCGAGGACTTCCTCCTCGAGGACGTGCCGGTGGGCACGCGCATCATCTACCCCCGGCCGCCGCTGGAGCCGGTGCCGAACCTCAAGGCGGCGATCCGCTACGCGATCAACCACCCCGAGGGAATGGACCCGCTCCACGCGCTGCTGACGCCGGGGATGAAGGTCACGGTGGCGCTCGACGACATCTCGCTGCCGCTGCCGCCGATGCGCACCCCCGACGTTCGGCAGAAGGTGCTGGAGATCGTCCTCGAACTGCTCGCCGACTCGGGCGTCGACGACGTCCACCTGATCATCGCCAACGCCTTGCACCGGCGGATGACCGACGGCGAGCTCAAGCGCTGCGTCGGCGACAAGATCTTCAACGAGTTCTTCCCCGACCGCTTCTACAACCACGACGCCGAGGATCCCGACGGGATCGTCGAGATGGAGCGCACCGCCCAGAACGAGGTGGTGGCGATCAACAAGCGGGCCGCCGACAGCGACCTGCTGATCTACGTCAACATCAACCTCGTCCCGATGGACGGGGGCCACAAGTCGGTCGGCACCGGGCTGACGAACTACGCCTCGCTGCGGGCGCACCACAACCCCCAGACGATCCGCGACACCGCCAGCTACATGGAGCCGGGCACCTCGCAGCTCCACCGCTCGACCGAGCGGATCGGCCGGGTGATCGACAAGCACCTGAAGGTCTTCCACATCGAGACGGTGCTCAACAACCGCGCCTTCGACGGCCAGCTCGACTGGCTGATGAAGAAGGAAGAGGACTTCACCGAGTTC
>JAYVRT010000763.1:0-4195 GCA_043776025.1 Archangiaceae bacterium
CACGAAGCGGCGACGGGGGCGAGGCGCTGATTGTGAAGACGCAGCAGGCGCTGCGCCAGTCACAGGACCAGCTCCAGCGGCTCTCGCAGCAGCTGGCGACCCGGCAACCCGAGGCCCCGTTGGAGCCCGGGTTGGATCGCACCTCGCCCTCGATGGAGGCGCTCCCTTTGAGCCGCTACGAGGTCGTTGCCCAGCTGGGTGAGGGCGGAATGGCCCAGGTCTTCCTCGCGGTTGCCCGGGGGGCCGAGGGGTTCAAGCGCGCGTTCGTGCTCAAGCGCTTGCGCCCGGAGATCATGGGCAACCCCGCCGTGGTGACCCAGTTCATCGACGAGGCAAGGCTCGGGTCGTCGCTGGTGCATTCCAACATCGTCCCGGTGTTCGACTTCGGCCGCGACGCCGAGGGCTATTACCTGGCGCAGGAGTACATTGTTGGCCGGGACCTCGATGCAGTGCGAAAGGCCTCGCTCGACCGTCGGCGGGTGCCGATCGAAGTGGAGCTCGTGCTCTACGTCGCGCAAGAGACCCTCAAAGGCCTGAGCTACGCGCACACCCGCACCACCGACAGCGGGGCTCCCCTGGGGATGGTGCACCGCGATGTCTCGCCCAACAACCTGATGATCTCGGCGCAAGGAGAGGTCAAGCTCCTCGACCTTGGAATCGCGAAGTCGGACGAGAACGTCACCAAGACCCAGGCCGGGATGGTGAAAGGGAACGTCTTCTACATGTCGCCGGAACAAGCCAAAGGCCAGCCGGTCGACGCGCGCGCCGATCTCTTCTCGCTGGGGCTGGTGCTGTTCACCGCCGCGACCGGCGACACCCTGTACCAGGGCGCCTCGAACTACGAGCTGCTCGGCCGTGCGGGCGCGGGGCTGGGGCCCGCGGAGTGGCAGAGAATCCGCCTGCTTCCCCCGGAGCTCTCGTCGCTGCTGGAGCGGGTGCTGCAAACCGATCCCGCGGCGCGCTTTTCGTCTGCGCAGGAATTCTCTGCGGCGATCGCGAACGCGAAGATCGCCCCGGCCAGCCAGCTGAAGACCTTGATGGCGACCCTGTTCGCCGAGGACTTCAAGCGTGAGCAGGCGCAGCTGCAGCCCCCCGCGAGGCCGGCGTGACGAGGATCGCGCTCGTGGCGGTGCTGATGATTGGCTGTGGCGCGCCCCAACCTCCCGCGGCCAAGCGGTGGAATACCCGTCGGCTGATCGCGGGGGCGCAGGAGCGAGAGACGTACGCGGGCTTCCCCGCGTCCTGGTTCGTCACCCTCAAGGGCGAGTCGATGCCCTTTCGGGGAAGCGACTACCCGTCGCCAGCAGCGCTCGCCGCCGCGGATGGCTGGAGCGTCCTCCCGGCGTTCGCCGTCGGGCAGCCCGCCGCCTTCGTGGTCAGTGAGCTTTGGGCCAATCATCCGGACCCGTGGCTTCAGCCGCTGTACGTCCCGGTGAGCGGCTTCGACCCGCCGGTGCACCAGGCCGTCAACGGGGTGCCGGTGTTCAACACCTGTGGCGTCGGAGAGGACTCGACCTTCTACAGCCCCTATTGGCGCGCGGTGCTGGTGACAACGCGGGAGCCGACGCCGCGCGAAGGGCTGGGCGATGTCCGAGCGGTGGTTGGGGCCGCGACCGCGACCCAGGTCCCTGGTCCGCTGCCACTGTGCCCGCTCACCCCGACCGAATTCTCAATCGCCGCCGAGACGTCGACCCCCACCCGTCCCTTCACCGGGGCGGCGATCCGGCCGCGGTCGGCCGAGCCGACCCGCATCGACGGCGCGACGCCGGCGTACATCGACTTCGGGCCGGGCCGGTTCAAGGCGGACGATGCGGGGCGGGTGGTCGCGACGCGGATCTTCTTCTTCACGCGAAGTGTGGCCGGCGCGCGGGCGCTCCTCGAGTTGCCTGCGGTGCTCTCCGACGACGCCGTCGGCAGCGCCTACGCCCGGCGCTACGACGTGGTCCTCGGGGCCGAGACCGTCTTCGTCCCCGCCGGACCCGGTTGGAGCGCGGTGCGCTCGCGCCTCGGCGCGCCCGCCACGGACCCCGCGATCCCCGCTGCCGTCGCCGCCGCCTACGCCTTGCGGGTCGCGAAGTCGCCCGGGTGCTTCCTCGACGCGAGCCAGTTCCCCGCCGGCTGTCAGTGGTTGGACAGCGAAGCGGCGATCGACTCGCTCGACTCGACGCGCGTCGTCCGCACCGAGGTGACGCTGACCGCGGTGCCAGTGCTCTTTTCCGGAGAGACACCCTGAAGTGGCGCGTGGCGGTGGTGGCGGTGGGACTGAGCTCGACCCTGGCGAGCGCCCAGACCGGGCAGCCCGCCGAGACAGATGACAACAGCTCACAGGGGTACACGCCGAGCGAGGACGTCGCTCACGAGACGCTGCGCTTCACTGGCTACGTCGATGTCGGGTTCGCGGCCGCCGAGGGCAACGGCAGCAGCTTCGCGCCCGCCGACACCCGAGCGCCGGCCGACTAC
Source organism: Archangiaceae bacterium (assembly GCA_043776025.1). Taxonomy (GTDB): domain Bacteria; phylum Myxococcota; class Myxococcia; order Myxococcales; family Myxococcaceae; genus JAYVRT01. The sequence goes on from JAYVRT010000763.1 coordinate 2,461, forward strand.
GGCGTCGATGCGTTTGCGCCGGCGGTCAACTCACGCGGAGAGGTTGCTTCGACCGACTCCCGCGGGGTCTTCACCAACGGCTTCCTGCCCCGGTCGGTCGGAATCGGAAGCCGGCCATCGTTTCTGCTGAACACCGCCAGCGGCGATCTGCGTTTTTCTCCGGCCGCGGTGCCGTTGCTGGTCTTTGCCCGCCTGCAGGTGATGCCGCGGTTCGAGAAGACGGGCGACGCGACCCGCGTCGATCTCCAGCAGGCATTCGGAAGGTTGAGCCCGTTCTCGACCCAGGAGTTCGCGATCTCAATCGGCAAGTTCGACTCGGTGTTCGGCATCGAATACCTCGAGAACGAAGCCAACCTTCGCACCGGCATTACGCCGTCGCTGATCTCTCGGTACTCGACGGGCCAGTCGATTGGCCTCAAGGCCTTCTATCGCCTCCAGCTTCCGCTGCTGTGGAGCGCGGTCTCGCTCAACGCCGCGGCTACCAATTCGGGAACCCGCATCGAGGCGCTGACGACTCCCAGTCTGTCGTTGACTGGAGTCCCGGTTGGCTCGGCGCGGCTGGGGTACGAGCTGAACCTCCAACATCTTCAGGCGAAGCTGGGCATCTCCGGGCTGTACGGGCCACGCAACGATCAGGGGAACCCCAGCGCCATCCAGAAAGGATTGGGCGCCGATCTGAGGCTCTCGCTCTTCGGGATCAGCCTCTGGGCCGAGGTGATCCGTCTGATCGATGAGCCCGGCACCAGCGCCGGAAAACTCACCGGCCTGGGCCAGGCGGAGCTCGCTTCGGGCTTCAACGTTACCGGCTTCTACGTCACGCTCGCGTGGGCCTTGCCCTGGTCCGGCGGCTACCTCGACCACCTGACGGTCTACGGCCGCTACGATCACCGCCGCGCCCGGTTCGAGGGCTTCGGGCAGGTGGAGGTTGATCGCTTCACTGCGGGCCTGCGAATCGACCTCTTCGGCCAACTGGCGATCAAAGCCGAGTACCTGTTGAACCGCGAGATCGCCGGCGCGCCCGATGTTCGCAACGATGTCTTTACCTCGTCCGCGGTCTTCAGTTGGTGAGGAGCAAGCAATGAAGCGGCTGATCTGTTGCGCGTTGTTGGTGCCCGCCCTCGCGGCCGCTTCGGGCTGGGTGGCCGAAGAGCTGCCGCTGCAGCTGTCGGTGCGCACGCCAGAGGATCTGAAGTTCAAAGCCGCGATGGAGAAGCAGTACCTGATCTTCAACCTCCTCGGCGGAGGCAAGATCGCCTGGGACCGGGGTGACTACGCCACCGCCGCTCTCAAGTGGGAGTCGGTGCTTCGCATCGGAGGTCTCTCGCCGGAGCTGGAGGGGCTCGTTCGTCCCCTCGCCGCGACCGCCCGAGGGCGCGCGGGCGGTGATGGCGGCCAGCCCGCACTGACGATTGCGGAGCCAGCGACGGCGCCGGCCGCCGCGGCAGAGCCAGGTCGGGCGCGGCTGACTTCGCTGAGCGGGACGGTGTCGGGGGGAGGTCCGCTGGGGGTCGGAGGCACGGTCATCTTCCTCAAGCGGCTCGACGGTTCGAGCCCGAAGCCGAAGCCGGCGAAGGGCGCGGTGATGGTTCAGAAGCAGAAGCGCTTCATGCCTCGAGTCCTGGTCGTCACCGAGGGCTCGAGCATCGAGTTCAAGAACGAGGATCCGCTCTTCCACAATGTCTTTTCGCTCACCCAGCCGAACGACTTCGACCTGGGGCTCTACAAGGGTGGCGAC
>JAYVRT010000764.1:0-4187 GCA_043776025.1 Archangiaceae bacterium
CCGGAGCAACTGGGCGAATTGGTGCAGAAGCTCCACGCGGAGCGTCTGCTGCAAACGCACTCGCTGGTTCAACAGGCGCAGGGAAGCACCGGGGAGAACACCGGGCTGCAGCTGCGACATGACCCTTCGGGGCCCGGAGAGACCACCGGGGTGGTGGAAGCGGCCTCGCAGAGCGCCACCCAGCAACACCCCGCCGTCCCTCCCACCCCGCCAAACGAGCCGGTGCGGAAGGAGCGCGGGGTCACCCTCGAAACGCCTGCCGCCCCCGCGCCCCCGTTCACCGACCTCGACTTCGGCGCAGCGCCCGAAGAGAAGCCAGCTGCGGCCCTGCCGACGACCCCGCGTCCGGCCCCACGACCCCGCTCGAACCCGGGCACCCGGAGCCCGCTCGCCCCCGTGGCCGAAGAGCCCCGGGCCTCCGCTCCGACCCAGCCGATGCGCGTCCGCACTCCGGCGCCGAGCTGGCCGGTGGAGCCGCCGGGCCACGGCGCCTCGAGCTCGGAACCCTCGGTGGGCCCGCGCACCAGCCCGCCGGTCGAGGCCCCACCCGCTGCGGAGCCAGCGCCGCTGTCGCGCTCGCGAACCCACCTCCTTCCGGTGGAGATCCTCGGCGTGAAGAGCGTGCCGGCGTTCCGGCCCGACGGAGCAATCCACGACCACGGGGCCCCGCAGGTCGGCGCGGCGCCTTCCGACATCCACCCGCTGTTCGCCGACCTCGAGCTGGAGAAGAAGACCAGCCCCTCGATTCAGATGCCGCCGTCAGCGGCGATTGCTGATCAACTGCCTGCGCCCGAGCCCAAAGCCGTCGCCCGTCGCGGCGTCGGGCGCATCGTCGTGCTTGGCTCGTTGTTCGTCCTCGCCGCGGCCGGCGGGCTCTTCTGGAAGTTTCGGCCGGATCTCGCGCTGATGCCGCCGCCCGTCGCGATCGCCCCGCCGGTCGCCGTCCCCGTCGAGCCGCCGGCGCGACCGCCCCCCGAACCGCCGGTGCAAGCCCCGCCGGAACCGGTCGAGGCGCCCCCCGTCGCGCCTCCCCCCGCAGCGGCGCCCGCCCCGGCCCCGGCCCCAACCGAGCCGGTGAAGCACGCCAAGGGAAAGGCGACGAAGGGCTCGAAGAAGAAGAAGAAGGGCTCGAAGTAAGTCAGCCGGCGCGGGCGTCGGCCGCCTCGGCGACAACCCTGGGGCGCAGCTCGTCGGCGACCTTTTCGATCTGAACCTGGAGCCGCTCACCTTCGGCGAGGAGCCGGGTCTTGAGGCGCGCGCTGCTGCCGAGGATGAGAAACGTCACCACGTCGGTGATCGCGCTGCGGCGGCGCTCGAGGAAATACCGGGTGAAGAACGCGAGCGGGAGCGTGCCGAGCAGGGTCACCACCAGGCCGGGAATCCCCCAAGCGCGCCACCCCCACCAGGAGACCAAAGCCTGGATCAAGGGCGTCAGCCCGAGCGCGCTGAGGAACTTAAACGTCGCGATCCGATCCTTCGGCAGCGGGAGCAGGCGCGCGAGGTAGCGAACGAGAAGAAACGGCGGCGCGAAGAGGGCGCACCCGAGCGCGAAGAGCGGGAACCCGAAGATCAGCGCGAGCAGGTTGCGGGCGATGAAGGTCGCCACCTGCGACTTGCGGTACGTCACCTTCAGGTCCGTCGGGTCGGCGTTCACCATCTGGAGCCGGGCGCGGAAGTTCATCACCTCGTCACGCAGGAGCTCGAACCGTTCCGGCTGTTCCTTGCGCAGCAGCTCGACCCCTCTGGCGAAGCGTCGCAGCCGCTCGGGGTCGCGGCCCTTCTCGCCCAGCTTCAGTGAGTACAGCTGCTCCGCGGTCTCGATCAGTTTCAGGTCCGCCCACTCCTCGAGGTTGAGCGTCACCGCCTTCATCCCGTCGGCGACCTGATCGGTGAGCGCCCGCACCCACTCCGTCTCCTGCTCCGGCGTCAGCTCGCGGGGGGGCGTGACCGGAATCGGGGTGCCGGTCTCGATCTGGACGTAGCTGCGAAAGCGATGCTTCTGGGCGTAGGTCAGTCCGATGGGGACGATCCGCACCGCGGCGCCGCCCTTCGCCGCCTTGAGGGCGATGCGGGCGCAGCCGGTCTTGATCTCACCCAACTGGGGGTCGGAGTGCGACTTTCCCTCGGGGAAGATGGTGATCGCCTTCCCCGCGATCAGCGCGTTCGCCGCCGCGTCGAGGGTGCCTTCGTTCTTCTCCATCTGGCCCGGGTGATCCTGCTTCCGGTAGACCGGCAGCGCCCCGAGCGCCCTGAGCAACATGCCGAACAGCGGCGCGCGAAACAGCGGTTCCTTGGCGAGGAAGGTCACCGGGCGCTCGGTGACGACGAACACCAGCGCGGGATCCAGCAAGCTGTTGGGGTGGTTGCCAACGTAGAGCACCGGCCCGCTCGCATCCTCGACCCGACGGGTGACCAGGAGCCGGTAGAACATCCGCAGCGCCAACGAGATCACCGCTCTGACGATTCGATAGAACACGAGCCGCCAAAGCTAGAACAAGCCGATGTTGAAATGGACGTTGAACGCCGGTTCGTTCACCAGGGCGTCGCGGTCGAGGTTGAGCCCAAGGTCGAGCGCGATCGGCCCGATCGGCGTCACGTAGCGCAGCCCCGAGCCCGCCACCGGCCGCAACGAGAACGCCCCCACCGGCCCGAGCCAGAGGTTGCCGGCCTCGAAGAAGATCCCGACGTCGAAGGCCCCGAACGCGGGGAACCGGACCTCGGCCTTGCCCAGAGCGAAGGTCTCCCCGCCCTGGGAGGCGACCTCGCGGCCAGCAAGGAGACTGCGCGCCGCCGCGGTGCAGCCGATGTCGGAGGCGAGCACCCTGCAGTCGTTGACCTGCCGGGCGAGCTCAGCCCGTTGGTCGGCGGCGATCAGGCCGTCTTCGCGGAACCCACGCATGCTGGAGCTTCCCCCGAGGAAGAAGCGCTTCACCGGCGGAGTCACCGAGCCCTGGATGAGGGGGATCACCTTGCCCCCGCGCACCGACAGCGCCAGCACCACCTTGCGCCAGACCGGCAGGTAGGTGGTCAGGGTGCCGGAGACCTTGATGAACTCCACCGGCACCGGCTTGTTGTCCTCGTCGACGGTCTCGATCGGGAAGGTGCTCTCGATCGTCGTCTGCAGCAGCAGCCCCCTGCTCGGGACCACCGCGTCGTCTCGCAGGTCGACCGTCGGCGAGAACCGGACGGTGTGGAGCGCGAAGGTGCCGGAGAGGAACCGCAGACGCTCCTGGTCGGCGCGGAGCAGCTCGAAGGTGCTGTTGGTGACGCGGAAGACGCGGGCCCACTCCACCTCGTACTGCAGCTGAAGCGTCAGCTTCGGGTGGGTCCACTCTAACCAGGGAAGGGTAAACGCCCGCGACCAGTCGACACCAGGGCCGCCGGCGAAGCGGGTGAAGCGGTACGACTGGCGAAAGACCCGTTCTCCGACGAGATCGAGGCGGGAGCCGATGTCGAAAGGGAGCAGCCCGCGGTTTGAGGCCGAGACGTTGCCCTGGCCGCCGAACTGCTCGAGCGCGTTGAGATCGGAGACGTTGACCTGCTTCGAGATCGCCAGACCGCTGGTGGCAAAGTAGTTCACCCTCAACCGCGCCTGGAGGTTGATCGCCCTCCCCGCGATATTCGGGAACTCGGCGTCGACGGTGAACCGCAGCCCCTCGGCGAGGAAGTAGCCCGGAGCGATGTCGGCGATCGCGCGCTGCCGTTCCCGCACCTCGACCACCACGTCCTTCACCGCATCGTGGGCCTCGGGCGTGAGGATCCGGACCTCCACCGAACGGAAGATCGACAGCCCCATCAGGTTGCGCGAAGCGCTGAAGAAGGCGTCGGGGTCGAGCGGGTCGCCCTCCTTGATCGGCAGCTGATGCCTCACCACCGACTCGTGGGTGCGCTCGTTGCCACGGACCAGCACCTTGCCCACGGTCACCAGTGGGCCGGTCTCTGCCCGGAAGGTGAGCTCCGCCACGGTGCCTGCCTCCTTCAAGGGGGCGAGATCAGCGTCGACTCGGGAGTAGAGGAACCCCCGGTGGGAGAGCTCTCGGGAGAGCACCAGCCGCCATTCTTCGACCTGCTGCTCGCCGTACGCGTCTCCCAGAGCCAGCTTCAGCGGGTGGGGAAACGCATCGGGGAAGCCGACGAAGTCGATCTTCCGCAGCAGCGCGCGGGGGCCTTCTTCGACCACGAACCGC
>JAYVRT010000765.1:0-4182 GCA_043776025.1 Archangiaceae bacterium
GCCGACTACAAGCTGGAGCAGACGGCCGGCTGGGACACGCTGGGGATGCGCGGCACCTGCAGCAACGGCTATTGGCTCCACGCCTCGGGCCTCGCGGCGCAGATCCTCCCCCTTCCCTACGCCGACATCTCGGCGCAGACGATGCTGCCGACCTCGCACCTGACCTGGAGCAGCCTCTGGCTCGGCATCGCCACCGACGCCGTCTCGCGCGCCCGCGCCTTCATCCGGGCCGAGGCGCGGAAGAAGCCGGGCACGACGCCCCCGGGCGCGGTGCGGCTCGCCGAGGTGGTGAGCATGCTCCAGCAGATGAAGGCCAACGTCGTCGCTGCCGCGAAGCAGTACGAAGAGTCGATGGGCCAGGTGGAGAAGCTGACCTCGCTCTCGTTCGCGATCGCGATGAACTCGCTGAAGACCGCGACCTCGGCGATGGCGGTGCAGGTGGTGAACCACTGCCTGCTGATCTGCGGCATCTACGGCTACAAGAACGACACCAGGTTCAGCCTCGGCCGCCACCTGCGCGACGCGCACTCCGCGGCGGTGATGGTGAGCAACGATCGCATCTACGGGAACACCGCCAACCTGTTGCTGGTCCACAAAGAAGACACGGGACTCTTCACCTGACCATGGACGCTCAAGCCACCTACCTCGCCCAGCTCGTCGAGCACGGGCTGCTGATTCCCACCGGCGTCGACGGCCTCTACGGCCGCAGCGGCGCCTTCGAAGACGTGATCGAGCGCTTCGACAAGGTGATTACCAAGTGGGGCGGCGGCGACGGCGCGGAGGTGATGCGCTTTCCCCCGGCGATCAACCGGCAGTACTTCGAGGAGAGCGAGTACCTGAAGAGCTTTCCCCAGCTCGCCGGCACGGTGCACAGCTTCATGGGCAACGAGCGCGACCACATGGCGCTGCTCGACAAGCTCGAGAAGAAGGAAGACTGGACGGCCGGCCAGAAGGCGACCCGGGTGGTGATGACGCCCGCGGCCTGCTACCCGATCTACCCGACGATGGCCAAGCGCGGCCCGCTGCCCAAAGACGGCCGGCTGGTCGACGTCTTCTCCTACTGCTTTCGCCACGAGCCCTCGCTGGACCCGGCGCGGATGCAGCTGTTCCGGATGCGCGAATACGTGCGGCTGGGCAGCCCCCAGCAGGTGATGGACTTCCGCGCACTGTGGCTCGACCGCGGGCAGAAGCTGATGGCGTCGCTGAAGGTGCCCTTGAAGATCGACGTCGCCAACGATCCGTTCTTCGGCCGCGCGGGGAAGATGCTCGCGGTCAACCAGCGCGACCAGAACCTGAAGTTCGAGCTGCTGATCCCGATCACCAGCGAGACCAGCCCCACCGCGTGCTTGAGCTTCAACTACCACCAGGACCACTTCGGGCACCTGTGGCACCTGAAGACCGACGACGGCCAGGTGGCGCACACCGCCTGCGTCGGCTTCGGGATGGAACGGATCGCCCTCGCGCTTTTCAAGCACCACGGGTTCGACGTGGCGAAGTGGCCCACCGCGGTCCGCGACGTCCTCTGGAGCTAGAAAGAAAGTGAAGGCGCGCCTGCTGCCGATCGACGCCCACGGGTACCAGCCCCACGCGCTCCACCACCCCGAGCGCGCCTGGCCGGAGACCAACTGCTACGTCGACCTGTGGATCGAGGTGCTCCACGCCTTCGGGCTCGAGCCCCGCGCCGCGCTCGGGTTCACCGTCGGCCAGGACTTCGAGGGTGACCAGTTCACCTTCTTCAAGTTTCCGCTCGAGGATCTCCAGGCGCTCTTCGGCCTGAGCGTGCAGGAGCTGGCGATCTACGACAGCCTCGAGCAGCACACCCTGCAGCAGCTGCTGCGCCACCGGCTGGTGCTGGTGGAGATGGACAGCTTCTATCTGCCCGACACCCGAGGCACCGCCTACCGCCACGAGCACGTGAAGACGACCGTGGGCATCGCCGAGCTCGACCTCGAGGAGAAGAGGCTCGGCTACTTCCACAACGCCGGGTACTACGCGCTGTCGGGCGAGGACTTCGACGGCGTCTTTCGGAGGATCCCCGCGCTCAAGGACAACCCCGACGTGCTCTTTCCCTACGTCGAGTTCGTCAAGCGCGACGGCAGGGTGCTGGCTGGCAAAGCGTTGCTCGAGGCGGCGAAGCAGGTGCTCAAGGGGCACCTGGGCCGACGGCCGCACAACCCTTTTCCGAAGTACCGCGCCGAGCTGCCCCAGCACCTGCAGGCGCTCCTCTCCCGGCCGATGGCCTACTTCCACCTCTACGCCTTCAACGTGCTGCGGCAGCTGGGCGCCAACTTCGAGCTGCTCGGCAACCACTGCCGCTGGCTCGAGGAGCAGGGCGAGACCCACCTGCTCGAGGCGGTGACCGCCTGCGACCAGATCGCCGCGACCGCGAAGGCGTTTCAGTTCCTCCTGGCGCGCGGCGTGAACAAGAAGAAGTTCCCGGATTTCTCCTCAACGCTCGACACGCTCGAGCGCGCGCATGACACTGCGGTCGGCGTGCTGGTGAAGCGCTATGGGTGACGTTTGCGGAGCTTTCTCCTCTCAGCGCTGAAGAAGAAGTTCGAGACGACGCCGCTGCCGGCGTTCATCGAGGCGCACGGCCACGACTGGCTCGTTTGGGAGCCCGGCGCCGGGTGGAACCCCCCGTCGAAGGTCACCCTCGCGGGGGCGATGAAGGCGGTGCCGAGCAAGGGCGCGACGCTCAGCGGAGAAGCGCTCGCGGTGGCGCTCGAGCCGCGCAAGGACGGGCAGCCAATCGTCGTCGGCCGGTCGGACTGCGACTTCATCGTCAACGACGGCACCGTCTCGCTGCGCCACCTCCAGTTCATCTACGACGGCTACCGCTGGACGGTGGCCGACCTCGCCAGCCGCAACGGCTCGAAGCTCGATGGGATCAAGCTGGGCGAGAAGCCCGAGCCGCTCTTCAACGGCGCAGAGCTGCTCATCGGCAGCGTCAACCTCACCTACTACCTGCCCAACGGCATGCACGAGCGGCTGCAGGCGAAGACGGCGGCGACGAAGCGCTGAAGCATGGCGAGGATCCTCTCAGTCACCGGCCAGCGCGTGGTTCCCTTGACCCACGGCTGGGAGCTGTGCGGCGCACGGCCCGGCGCGGCGGCGGCTCCCGAGGGGCCGTGGCTCCCAGCGAAGGTGCCGGGCACCGTGGCCCAGGCGCTGCGCGACGCGGGGAAGTGGACGCTCGAAGCGCCGGCGCCACTGCACGGCGAGGACTTCTGGTTTCGCACCCGCTTCGAGGCTACCGGGCCCCAGACGCTGCGGTTCGCGGGGCTCGCCACGCTCGCCGAAGTCTGGCTCAACGGGGACAAGGTGCTTCAGAGCGACAACATGTTCGTCGCCCACGAGGTGGCAGCGCGCTGCACCGGCAACAACACCCTGCTGGTGTGCTTCCGGGCGCTCAAGCCCGCGCTGGCGGCGAAGAAGGGCCGTGCCCGCTGGCGCCCGCGGATGATCGACCCCGGCACGCTGCGCGCGGTGCGGACCACGGTGCTGGGGCACCTGCCGGGCTGGTGCCCCCCGGTGCACGCGGTCGGGCCCTGGCGGGGCATCGAGCGTGTCGAGGAGACCGGGCCGCTGAGGGTCGCGCGCGCCGACGTCCGCAGCAACCTCGAGGGCGAGGACGGGGTGGTGGCGCTCGAGCTCGAGGTCACGTGGTCCGGCCCGGCGCACGCCGAGGCCTGGCTCGAAGTGGCCGGCCGCCGCGGCACGCTGAAGTGGATCAACGCAAAGACGCTGCGGGGCGACGTGCGGGTGGAGGCTGCCGAGGCCTGGTGGCCGCACACCCACGGCACGCCGGCGCTCCACGCGGTGAAGGCCCACATCGGAGAGGTGGAGGTGGACCTCGGCCGCGTCGGCTTCCGCACCCTCGAGGTCGACGACGGGCCTGACGGCCGCGGCTTCGCGCTGCGGGTCAACGGCCAGCGGATCTTCTGCCGCGGCGCCTGCTGGAGCTCCGCGGACCTGGTCAGCCTCTCCGGCACCCGCGCCGCCTACGAGCCGTGGCTGCGACAGCTGCGCGACGCCGGGCTGAACATGGTCCGCGTCGGCGGGACGATGACCTACGAGAGCGACGAGTTCTTCGCGCTCTGCGACGAGCTGGGCCTGCTGGTCTGGCAGGACTTCATGTTCGCCAACTTCGACTACCCGATGGCGGACCCGGCCTTCGTC
>JAYVRT010000766.1:0-4174 GCA_043776025.1 Archangiaceae bacterium
AGCCGGTGGTGGAGCCGGTGGTGGAGCCGGTGGTGGAGCCGGTGGTGGAGCCGGTGGTGGCGGCGGGACGACCCAGGCCCAGTTCTGCACCGACTTCGTCAAGGCGTACTGCGACCGCGAGGCGAACTGCTCGTTCCTCGATACCGCCCAGCGCGCGCTTTGCGATGGCCGGGTCGGCGTGCTCTGCACCAACGCGTTGAAGCGGGTCGTCGACGGCTTACGGGTCTATGACCCCGCCGCGGCGCTCGCCTGCGTCACCTCGATCAACACCGCAAGTTGCGCCAACGGCCGCGCGATCTCCCCCACCGGTTTCGCGTCGCTGCCCGCCTGTCTCAACAACCTCGGCGGGCCCGGCTCGATGGTGGGAGGCGTCTGCACCAGCATCGCCGACTGCGCCGCGGGTTATTGCACCGGCGCGTCGAACACCTGCAATGCGTGCAAGGCGTTTCAGGCGGTCGGCACGCCGTGCAGCGCCACCGCGCTCTGCGACACCACCGCCGCGTTCTGCCGTACCAACGCCGACGCCGGCCGCGAGTGCGCGACCTACCTCGCCGCGAATGATCCTTGCTCTCCCGGCGTGGCCTGCGCCCCGACGACCACCGCGGGCTGCGCGCCCGGCCTTGCCGACGGCGGCCTCACCGACGGCGGCACCCGGCGCTGCCTCCCCAAGCTCGCCGACGGCCAGCCGTGCGTCGCGACCGCCGACTGCCTCTCCGGACGGTGCAACAGCAACAGCCTCGTCGACGCCGGCCTCGGCAACACCTGCGGGTTCCTCGCTCCGGGCGCTCCCTGCGCGGTCAACGGTGACTGCGGGCTGACCGCCTTCTGTCGCAACCTCAACACCCTGGTCGTGCCGCGCGTCCTCGGTACCTGCACCACGCGCATCGCGGGTGGGCTCGGCTGCAGCGTGCAGGACAGCGATCTCCACGACGGCTGCTCCGACGGCGGGTACTGCCTCGATACGCTCTGCAAGCAGGGCGGCAACCAGATGCAGGGCCAGATGTGCGGCTCGGGTCTGGATTGCGTCACCACCCAGCGCTGCCTGAACGTCGGCGCTGACGGTGGCTACTACGGCAACTGCCAGCCGCGGGTGGCGATCGGCGGCAGCCCGTGCACCACCAACGCCATCCCTGACCCGGACTGTGTCGACGGGGCGCGCTGCATCTTCTTCACCGACGGCGGCTCGATCTGCCGCGCGCTCGCGACCTCGACCGGAAACTGCACCACCGCGGCGGAATGCAAGGACCTGCTCGGCTGCCCGGCGATCGATGCCGGCACCGGCACCTACTCGTGCTCTGGCTTCGCCGCGGTCGGTCAGGCGTGCGTCGCCACTGGCGTGGTCTGCGCCAACGGCAACGACACCGCGCAGTGCCTCACCGTCGACGCCGGCACCCTCGCCGACGGCGGAGCGTCGACCACGCGGCTGTGCGCAGCCTTCTTCGGCGTCGGCACCCCTGCCAGCAGCTCCGTCAACTGCGCCTCGGGCCGCTGCATCGCGACCTCGGACGCGGGCTTCTGCTCGATCGCCAGCCCGGGCGCCTGCGGCCCGGCCTGCATCCCCTGAGGCGTCGGCCAGCGGTGAGCGGCGAGGTGCTGCCGCTCAACCTTGCGACGACTGAAACGTCTCCGCGCGCGCCGCGGCCAGCGGCCTCGCGAACGACTTCGGCACCGCCGCGCCGAGCAGCGAGCCCTCTTCGATGAACTCGTACAGCTCACCGTAGTTGTGAATCTCGCTCAGCCCGGTGCGCTTCATCGCGTGCCACGGCCGCAGCTGGCTGGTGTGGTGCACGCCCATCGCGCCGATCAGCTCGGCGACCGACTTCAACGTCTCGCGGTGGTAGTTGAACACCCGGTGCGTCTTGTCGCCGACGTCGAGGCCGGCGATCAGCGACGGGTTCTGGGTGGCGACGCCGGTGGGGCAGTGGTTGGTGTTGCAGCGCAGCGCCTGGATGCAGCCGAGCGCCATCATCATCGCCCGCGCCGAGTTGCAGCCGTCGGCGCCGGTGGCCAACCGCATCACCAGGTCGGCGCCGGTGACGATGCGCCCGGCGCAGAGCACGCGCACTTGCTTGCGCACCCCGAAGCCGTTGAGCGCGTTGTGGACGAAGATCAGCGACTCGCGCAGCGGAGAGCCGACCGAGTTGGAGAACTCCTGGGGCGCCGCGCCGGTGCCGCCTTCGCCGCCGTCGACGGTGATGAAGTCGGGCGTAATCCCGGTGGCGATCATCGCCTTGCAGATCGCGAGGAACTCTCGGCGCTTGCCCAGGCACAGCTTGAACCCGACCGGCTTGCCGCCCGACAGCTCGCGCATCTGGGCGAGGAACTCGAGCAGGCCGATCGGCGTCGAGAACGCGGAGTGCGCCGGAGGGGAGAGCACGTCCTGGCCCATCGGCACGCCGCGGATCTTCGCGATCTCCAGGGTGACCTTCGCCGCGGGGAGGATGCCGCCGTGCCCCGGCTTGGCGCCCTGCGACAGCTTCAGCTCGGTCATCTTCACCTGCGGCAGCGCCGCGTTCTCCTTGAAGCGCTCGGGAGAGAACTTCCCGTCGAGGGTGCGGGCGGAGAAGTAGCCGGTGCCGATCTCCCAGATCAGATCGCCGCCGGGCTCGAGGTGGTAGGGGCTGATGCCGCCCTCGCCGGTGTCGTGGGCGAAGCCGCCGAGCTTCGCTCCGCCGTTGAGCGCGAGCACCGCGCTCTTCGAGAGCGAGCCGTAGCTCATCGCCGAGATGTTGAAGATGCTCGCCGAGTACGGCTTGCTGCACTGCTTCGAGCCGACGGTGATTCGCAGCGCGTCGGGGTCGGCGTGCACCGGCGCCAGCGAGTGGTTCAGCCACTCGTAGCCCACCTGGTAGACGTCGAGCCGGGTGCCAAAGGGCAGGGTGTCCGACTCCTTCTTCGAGCGCTGGTAGACGAGCGAGCGGGTGTCGCGGTTGAACGGCATCCCGTCGGTGTTCGACTCGACGAAGTACTGGTTGATCTCCGGGCGAATCGTCTCGAACAGGTAGCGGAAGTTTCCGATCAGCGGAAAGTTGCGCCGCACCGCCTGCCGCCGCTGGAGCAGGTCGGCGTAACCGCGGGCGAGCAGCGGCCCGACGAGGACGAAGCCCCAAGCGGACTCGGGGCGCCAGAAGGCCAGCGCGACCAGCGCGCCGGTGAGGAGAATCGAGCCGACGACGAAGATCGTTCGCATCGGGCCAGTTTCCCTAATGCGCGCCGCAACACCAACAACTCAAGCAGGCGCGGCCACGGCCTCGGGGGGCAGCTTGCGGATCATCACCAGCATCGCCAGCAGCACCCCGATTCCGATGACGCTGATGATGCCGTCGAAGGCCAGGGTGCCGCTCACCCCGGCGCCGCGGAACTCCGAGGCCTTGCCGTCGAGGTAGGTGACGTAGTTGATCGCCTGGTTGCTGGCTGCGACGAAGAGCGTGTACTTGGTCGTTACCGCCTGGCCGTGGGAGACCATCTCCAGCACCATCCCCGCGAAGGCGGCGTAGGCGAGGCCGCTGGCGAAGGAATAGGCCATGCAGCCGAAGAGGTACGCCGCCGGTGTCTTCGGCAGCAGCGCCATTGCGAACGCGACCGAGGCGGTGAGGCCGCCCGAGAGGCAGTAGGCGAAGCGGCGGTTGATCTTGTCGGTGGCGTAGCCGCCGATGACACAGCCGACCGCGCTCACCACGCCACCGACGAGGCCGTTGACCAGCTCGACGGTGTGATCGCTGGCGCTGTAGTCGCCTGCCATCGCCGAGAAGAGGTTGGTCAGCGCGCAGGTGCCCACGGGGGAGAGGCAGATCACCAGCCCGGTCCACCCTTCGCGGCTCTTGATCGTCACCCAGAGGTCCCGGACGATTCCGGTGAAGCGCCGCCACATCGCACCGCTGATCGAGCCGGCTTCTTCGAGCAGACGGGTGGTGGCCTTTGGCTCGGCGACCTTCAGCGCCAACGCGCCGCAGCCGAGCACGATCGCCGTGTAGATCAACGCGGCCATCGGGCGGCTCAGCTGAGCCAGCAGCTCAATCGCCAGCGCTGGCAGCAGCCCCGCGCCGCCGAGGTTCCCCGCCATCTTCCAACCGCCGACCCGCCCCTTGTCGGTCGGACGGGTGGTGGTCGCCATCAGCGCCTCGAGCGCCGCCGAGGACGTCGCGGCGCCGACCTGGCTCGCGACGATCAGCGC
>JAYVRT010000767.1:0-4174 GCA_043776025.1 Archangiaceae bacterium
CCGGTGAGCGGGTGGGGGAACTTCTTGCCCATCGCGTACCAGTCGCTCTCGCCCACCCGATCGTCTTCGCCGATGTACTCCTTGGGCGCCTCGACCAGCCCCCACTCCTTGCCGTGGAAGGCGTCGGGCAGCTTCTTGTCGTTGAAGGCCTTCACCCAGGCGGGGAACTCCTTCTTGTAATAGGTGCCGGTCACCCACTTGCCGACGTCCTCGGAGAACCACCAGGCGTCGCCGAGGTGGCCCCCCATCGCGATCGCCGCGCGCGACTTGCCGCCGATGGCGATCGCCTTCCCCCGCATCTGGGTCGCCTCCCGCACCCGGTCGGACAAGGTCTCCGACAGCAGGTTCACCGGAGAGACGTCGTCGCTGCCCAGCGGCGCCTCGAGCACCGGGTGGTTTGGGTCGGCGAAGATCTTGTCCATCTTCCCCGTCGCCCGGTTGATCACCTTGTTGGAGACCACCCCGTGGCGCGCCGGGTTCGCTCCGGTGACGAGCGTGGCGTGGCCCGACGCGGTCACCGTCTCGGCGTAGTCGTACCGGGCGGTGGGGAAGACGGCGCCGTCTTTCACCAGCGTCGCGAGGCCGCCTTTCAGCTTCGGGCGGCTGCGCAAGAAGATGTCCGAGCCGAACGAGTCCACCGAGATGAACAGCGTCAGCTTCGGAGGTTTGGCCCAGGCCCCGAGGGAGGCACCGAGGACCGCCACCCACACCCAGCCGCGGAATTTCATGGCGGGCATCGTGCTGACAAAGTGACGGGGCGGACAGTGAAAAGTGTGTTACTCGCTGGCCTCACCCATGGCGGTCGAAGCTCGCTTGCGCGTGATCTACGGCGACACCGACCAGATGGGAGTCGTCTACTACGCCAACTACTTCCGCTACTTCGAGTTCGCCCGCAGCGAGTACTTCCGCGCCCGGGGCGGCTCGTATGTCGAGGTAGAGAAGCAGGGCCGGCGGCTGCCGGTGTTCGAGGCCTCCTGCAGCTACCGCGCGCCCGCCCGCTACGACGACCTGCTGGTGGTCAAGGTCTGGGTCAGCCAGCTGCGCCGCGCTTCGATCGTCTTTGACTACGAGGTCCGCAAAGAGGGCGATGGAGAGCTCCTTTGCACCGGCCAGACCTCGCACGCCTGCATCAACTTCGAGGGCCGCCCGACGGCGCTGCCCGAGCAGGTAGTCAATCTGCTCAAACCTGAACTGACCTAAGGAGTCGACCCATGGATCGCAACCTCGCGCTGGAAGTCGTTCGCGTCACCGAAATGGCCGCCATCTCCTCGGCGCGGCTGATGGGCCGGGGCAACAAGGATGAGTCCGACCAGGCCGCGGTGGACGCGATGCGCCGGGCCTTCGACTCGCTGCAGATCGACGGCACGGTGGTCATCGGCGAGGGCGAGCGCGACGAGGCCCCGATGCTCTACATCGGCGAGCGGGTGGGGAAGATGAGCCCGGGTGCGGCGCCGGTGGACATCGCGCTCGACCCGCTCGAGGGCACCAACCTCTGCGCCTACGGCCGGCCGGGAGCGATCTCGGTGGTGGCGATGGGGATGCGGGGCAACCTGCTCAACGCCCCCGACACCTACATGGAGAAGCTGGTCGTCGGCCCGCGCGCTAGGGGGGCAATCGACCTGTCGAAGTCTCCGACGGAGAACCTGAAGAACATCGCCAGGGCGCTCAACCGCGAGGTGCAGGACCTGACGGCGATGATCCTCGAGCGCGAGCGCCACGTGGAGCTGATCAAGGAGGTCCGCGAGGCGGGCGCCCGGGTGCGGCTGATCGAGGACGGCGACGTCGCTGGCGCGGTCGCCACCTGCTTCGAGGAGACCGGCGTCGACGTGCTCTACGGCATCGGAGGCGCTCCGGAAGGGGTGATCGCCGCCGCCGCGGTGCGCTGCGTCGGCGGAGAGATGCAAGGCCGGCTCAAGCCCCGCAATGATCAGGAGATCGCCCGGGCGAAGAAGATGGGGATCTCCGATATCAACAAGATCTACACCGCGGAGGAACTCGCGCGCGGCGAGGTGATGTTCGCCGCCACCGGCGTCACCAGCGGCGACTTCCTCAAGGGCGTGCGCTTCTTCGGCGGCGGCGCGGAGACCCACTCGGTGGTGATGCGCAGCAAGACCGGCACGATTCGCTACATCACTTCCACCCATCGCTTCGACCGCAAGCCCGGCTACCATTGAGCCGCACCGCCGCACCGCACCCCTAACGAAGAGGCCACCCATGGCAGGCGCAACCCGCTCGATCGTGATCAACGCTCCGATGGAGAAGATCTTCGCGGTGATCACCGACTACGAGCGGTACCCGGAGTTTCTCCCCGAGGTGAAGAAGATCCGCCTTGGCATTCGCAAGGGCAACGAGGTCGACGTCCACTATGAGGCGGAGATCGTCAAGACGATCAAGTACTCGCTGCGGCTGAAGGAAGAGAAGCCGAACAGGGTCAGCTGGTCCTTCATCGAGGGTGAGTTCATGAAGGACAACCGGGGAGGGTGGGTGCTCGAGGACCTCGGCGGAGGGAAGGTCAACGCCACCTACAACATCGAGGTCACCGTCGGGATGCTGGTGCCCAAGACGATCGTCACCGCCCTCGTCGACACCCAGCTGCCCAAGACTTTGGAAGCCTTCAAACGCCGCGCCGAACGACCCTGATCAGTGGGCGATCAGGTTGCCCCGACGGGAACCTGCATTAGAATCAAGATCATCTGACATCAGTGGCAGGGCTCGCCGACCTCCCACCGGCCAACCCGTTGAATTCGTTGTTTGGTCGCAGGGTTCAGGGGTTGCAGGTTCTAATTGGGGCAGAACATTTTGCTGCTTGAGACGTACCGAAGGGTAGAGGACGCACCGAATGCTCGACGCCTTCATCATCGAGGAACTCAAGCGCCGAGAGCGCGAGCGGCAGCATCAGGAGCGCTCGCGTCCGGCTCTTGAGGTTCCGTTGCCCTCCCACGACGATGACGCGGAGGAAGACCGGCGCTCGGAAGAGAAGCAGGATCGCCCCCAGCGCGGTGTGATCGTCATCGACCTGTAGTCGCTTCCGTCCATCGAAAATGTTCGAGCACTTCCGCGCTCTCTTCCACCGAAGGAGCCCGCTCGATCTTTGGCACCATGACGACTACCGGCTGCCGCTGGCGAGCGCCGAGTCCACCCTCGGCCTCGAGACCCGGCGGGCCGACGACGCGCTCTTCTACCTGTTGCGCTGTGGCGCGGTGCGCACCGCGGCGGTCCACGCTCCGTCGGCGATCAGCTTCGAGGCGCTGCTGCGGGTGCACACGCCGGCGTACGTCGAGTCGCTGACCCAGGCGCACACCCTGGCGTCGATCTTCGCGATCGACGTCGACGAGGTCGAGGTGGGCTCGCTGCTGACCTCGGTGCGCGTCGCCTGCGGCGGGACGGTGGAGGCAGCGGCGCGGACGCTGTCGACGCGGGTGCCGGCGCTCAACCTCGTCGGCGGCTTTCACCACGCCGGCCCTGGGCGAGGCGGCGGTTTCTGCGCGGTCAACGACATCGCGGTGGCAGTGGCGGCGCTGCGAGCCAACGGCTTCACCGGGAAGGTCGGGGTGCTCGATCTCGACGCCCACCCCCCCGATGGAACCTCGCAGTGTTTCCGGGACGACGCCTCGGTGTGGATCGGGTCGATCAGCGGCGTCGACTGGGTGCCGATGCCCAACGTCGACGAGGTGCTGCTCCCCGCGGGCACCGGCGACGGGCCGTACCTCGAAGCGCTCGGGGGCCTGCTGTCGCGGATGCCGCAGGTCGAGCTGGCCTTCGTCCTCGCCGGTGGCGACGTGATCGCCAAAGATCGCCTCGGCCATCTGGCGGTCTCGGTGGCCGGGGCGCGCCGCCGCGATCTCAAGGTCGCGGAGAAGCTCGCCCAACTGCCGCAGGTCTGGCTGCCGGCGGGCGGCTATGGCCCCCACGCCTGGCAGGTGCTCGCCGGCAGCGGCATGGCGCTGGCGCTGCACTCCGAGGCGCCGATCCCCGCGGGGTACGACCCGCTCGCCGCCCGCTTCAAGCACGTCTCGAAAGGCCTGAAGGTCGGCGCGCTCGGCAGCGAGCTGCAGATCACCGAGGCCGATCTGGGCGATCTGTTCGGCCAGGGGCGCGCCGGGCCGAAGAAGCTGCTCGGCTTCTACACCGCGGAAGGGCTGGAATACGCGCTCGAGGCGTACGGGCTGCTGCC
>JAYVRT010000768.1:0-4173 GCA_043776025.1 Archangiaceae bacterium
CTCGATCGCTTCATCCGGGAGAAGGTGCTCGCCAGCCAGGTCGAGCTCGAGCTCGGCGCGACGACGTTCTACTTCGTGACCCGCAAGGCGAAGCTGCGCCGGCTCACCTTGAGCGAGGCGCAGGCGAAGATGCTCGAGGAAGGGAAGTTGGCGGTCGTCGAGCGGCCCGACCCGGGGCAGATCGAGCACGCGCTGGTGCCACCCGAGGCCGCCGCCGAGCTCTTCGCCCAGAGCGAGAAGACGGTGCGCTTCTGGAATCGCGAGGGCCAGGCGGTGGGCTTCCTCTCCGAGGCGGAGATCACCCAGCGCAGCGCTGAGGCCGACGAGCCGGAAGCCGCGGCGACGCCGGGGCCGGTGGAGAAGGCCCCTGGAAGCGAGCCCGCGGCCGAGACCTGGATCACGATCAAGCGGGCGTAGCCCGCGGACCTCAGACGGTGAGGCCGGTGAGGTGGTTCAAGAACGCCACCCGCACGTCCTCGGGGACCTGCCTCGCCTTGAAGGTGTCCATGTCGATCGGCACGGTGACGACCTCGACCTCGGCGCAGAGGGTGCGGCTGTCGCCGAGGTAGATCCGGTAGCGGCTGGTGATCGACTTGCTCGAGAGCTTGATCGTCTCCATCACGATGCGGGCGGTGTCGCCGAACCGCAGCGGGTGCTTGAAGTCGGCCTCGGCGTGGACGCTGGGGTAGCCGATTTTGCGCTTCTGGAGCATCTGCGCGTAGCTGACGCCTACCGCGGCGCCGAAGAAGTCTTCGAAGACCTGGTGGCAGTAGTTGAAAATGCGGGGGAAGAAGACGACCCGGGCGAAGTCGACGTCTTCGAAGCGCACCGGAATGTTTGCGGTGAAGGCCACGGTCAGCCCCCGAAGGCGTCGAGCCCGGTGATCGCCTTGCCGAGGATCAAGGTGTGGACCTCGTGGGTCCCCTCGTAGGTGAAGACGCTCTCGAGGTTCAGCATGTGGCGCACCGGCGGGTACTCGTCGGTGATCCCGTTGGCGCCGTAGATGCTGCGGGCGGACCGGGCGATGTCGAGCGCGGCCTTGACGTTGTTGCGCTTGCAGACCGAGACCTGCTCCGGAGAGCACTTGCCGTGCTCGTCCTTGAGCTTGGCCAGGCGCCAGCCGAGCAGCTGACCCTTGACGATCTCCTGGAGCATGTCGGCCAGCTTCTCCTGCGTCAGCTGGAACGCGGCGATCGGCTTGTTGAACTGCACCCGCGACAGCGCGTACTCCCGGGCGCCCTCGAAGCAGGCGACCGCCGCGCCCATCACCGCGAACGCGATGCCCATCCGCGCGTTGTTGAGGCAGGACAGCGGCCCCTTGAGGCCCTGCACGTTGGGCAGCATGTTCGCCGCCGGCACCTTCACGTCCTGAAACGACAGCTCGGCCGTGTAGGAAGCGCGCAGGGAGAACTTCCCCTTGATCTCCTCGGCGCGGTAGCCGGGCATCCCCTTCTCGACGAGGAAGCCGCGGATCGTCTCCTGGCCGCCGTCGTCGACCTTCGCCCAGACGATCGCGACGTCGGCGATGGTGCCGTTGGTGATCCACATCTTCGCGCCGTTGAGGATGTAGTTCGCGCCGTCCTTCCGCGCCCGGGTGCGCATCCCGCCGGGGTCGCTGCCGAAGTCGGGCTCGGTGAGGCCGAAGCAGCCGATCAACTTGCCCTTGGCCATGCCGGGGAGCCAGCGTTCCTTCTGCGCGTCGGAGCCGAAGGCCCAGATCGGGTACATGCACAGCGAGCTCTGCACCGAGGCGAAGCTGCGCAGGCCAGAGTCTCCGCGCTCGAGCTCCTGGAGAATCAGCCCGTAGGTGATGTTGTTGAGGCCGGCGCAGCCGTAGCCGGTCAGCGTCGCGCCGAAGACGCCCATCTCCGCGAGCCTGGGGATGACCTCCATCGGGAAGGTGCCGTTGCGGAAGTGCTTGCCGACGATCGGCAGGTACTCCTTGTCGACGAAGGCAGCGACGAGGTCGCGGGCGGCGCGCTCCTCGGGTTCCAGCAGGTCATCGATGCGATAAAGGTCGGTGATGGCGGCTCGGCTCATGGCCCGTCGCGTCTACCAATACGGTCCGCCACAGTCACGTGGGCGTCAGCGCTTGCCGCGGACGATCGACGGGCCCGAGTTGTCGCGGCCCCCGAAGAACACCTCGTTGGGTCCGGTCACGAGGATGCTGTTCACGTAGGTGATCGACGTCGGCAGGTCGACGCCGGCCTGGGCCCACGCGGTGCCACCGTCGTTGGTCCACAACAGCTTCACCCCAGTGGCGCTGCCGGCCGCGACGCCTTCGTCCGGCCAGGGGTAGCCGACGGCAAGGAAGTCGCCGGCGGAGGTGACGGGGAAGAACCCGAGGGCCCAGGTGCCTGTCGCGGCGTCGCGGATCAAGGTGCGACGCCGGTACCCGACGGCGACGAGGGTGTCGCCGTTTCCGGAGATGCCGTTCCAGTTGAGGCTCGAGAGGTCGGTGGAGACCGCCGAGAAGTCGGTGCCGGCGGTCTCGACGGTGCCCGAACCCTGTTCCCAGCGGACGATGTTCTTCAGCCCGCCGACGAAGAGCGCTCCATCGGGGCGCATGTAGCAACTGCTGGGGCTGGTGATCCCCAGGTTGTTGCTCACCTGGCTCCAGGAGTTTCCGTCCCAGTGAAAGAGGATCCCGATGGCGCTGTCGCGGTCGAGGACCGCGTAGACGTCAGAGGAGGAGCTGCCGCAGATGACGTTTCCCGTCGCGTTGAGGACCGTGACGTCGAAGGCGGTGAACGCCGCGCCCGAGGTGCAGTTGGCCATGCAGCTGTAGAGGGTCTTGCCGCCGGTGACGAGGAACACCGCACCATCCGGGGCGGCGTAGATGTCCCTGAAGCCCCCGGAGAAGCCGTTGAGCTCGACGAACCCGCCGTCGGTGCGGTGGAAGACGCGCGAGTTGTCGGTCGCCGCCCAGACGTCGCCGGCGCGCCCCGACATCCCGGTGATGGTGCCCGACCCTGCGGGCAACGACTGCGACGAGAGCTGAAACGCGCCGTAGATTCGGGCGGCTCCACCGCCGCCGGCTCCACCGCCACCGCCGCCGGCACCGCCTCCGGCCGAGCCTCCGCCAGATCCACCCGCGCCCCCGCCCGCTGAACCCCCCGAGCCGCCGCCGCCGCCGCCGGAGCCTCCGGCGACTCCGCCGCCAGCGCCGCCGCCAGCGCCGCCGCCCGAGCCGCCGTCGGGATCATGGGTGTGAAGCCCGTCGCAGCAGGCGGAGACGAGGAACGTCAGGGTCAGGCAGAGCGTGGTTCGAAGCGACATGGGGGTGCTGTTAGCAACACCCGGCCTCGAATCAAAATCGGCCGCCCACCGCGAGCATCGCGCCGTCGTTGATGACGGCCGGCAGCCACCTCAGCGAGCCCGGCCTGGCCCGCAGCCGCTTGAGCAGGCTGGCATTGTGCTGGGCGACGAGGTGGGTCGCCTCATCGGCCTCGAGCTCGGGCTCGGACCACCAGGCGAGGGTCGCGAGCAGGCCGGTGGTGATCAGCGTCGCCGCGAGGGTCGCTCCGCCGGCGGTGCTGTAGCCCTTGTAGTGGGGCATGCAGACGTCGTTGTAGTTGCGGACGTTGGCGGTGCAGTAGCTGGAGTTCAGATCACCCGCGTTGGCGAAGAAGGTGATCGAGCTGATGCTCCCGGCGACGAGCACCGCGCCGGCCGAGACGGCGAGGATGAGCCGTCGGCGGCGCAAGCCGTCCGCCTTCTCGATCAAGTCGACCCGGCCGACCTCGCGGAAGAAGTCGGCGCCGACCAGCGGCGTTCGCTCCCGGCCCTTGACCACCTGCTTGCCTTCGGAGTCCCAGGAGAGGACGCCCTCGTAGAACGCCGGGGGCACCGTGGGCTCGAGCGCGGGCGGCGGCGGCGGCGGGGTCGGCTCGGCGGAGGGGGCAGGCTCGGTCTGGCCAAGCAACGCAGACAGCAGGAGCGCGGTGAGCATGAACTCATTGTACCAGCGCCCTCAGAAATGGACCTCCATCGGCGACGGCTGGGCCTCGAGCTCAATCACCTCGTCGCCAACCGGAACCGTCAGCGGCACGAACTCACCCGGCCGCCAGGTCAGCAGGCTGTAGTCCGACAGCGGCCGGGCGAAATCGAGGCGCAGCCGCGTCGGCCAGCCCTCGTCGGTGGCGACGACAGTGACCAAGAGTCCGTCGAGCT
>JAYVRT010000769.1:0-4171 GCA_043776025.1 Archangiaceae bacterium
ACTGATCGTGATCGACGCCCAGCTGTGGATTCTGCCGTTCGAATTGACGCTGCCAGGGATCGTGCTCGGGGTGCTCGCCCAGATCCCCTTGGGCAAGGGGGCGGTGTCGGGTGCGCTGATCGGTGCGGCCGCCGGGTTCCTCGCCTTCCGGGCTTTCGAGATCCTCGGGTGGTTCGCCTTTCGAAAAGAGGCGATGGGCGCCGGAGACAAATTCCTCGTCGCGATGATCGGTGCCTTCCTGTCGTGGAGACCCCTGCTGGGGATCGTCTTTCTCTCCTCGCTGCAGGGCGCCGCGTTCGGCCTGGTGCGGATCGCGCTCACTGGCCGCGCCGCCCCGCCGACCCCAACCGAGCCGCTGGTCGCGCCACCGGCGGCCCCCGCTGAACCCGCGCCGCCAGCCCCCGAGGCGCCCGCGCCGCAACCAGAGCCCGAGCCGACGATGGCCTGGGCGTTTCTCGCGGCCGATCTGCCGTTCCATCGGCGGCTGCTCCTGTTGCCCTGGAGCATCTTCCTCCAGCCAATTCCGGACGAGGTCACCGACGAGACCGGGGCTGAAGTGGAGTGGAAGCCTGGCCCGACGAACCTCCCGTTCGGCCCGTGGATTGGGCTCGCCGCGCTCGAGCTGATGCTCTTCGGCGGTTGGCTCGGCGAACACGTTCCGGTCAGCGGGTTGTTCTGATGCGCCTGCGAATCGCCAGCATCGCGATGCTCTTCGGGGCGGTGGGCACCTCGCTGTGTTGGATCACGCTGCGCGGCCCGCTTCAGGCGTTGATGGATGCGGTCGCCCACCTCGCGCCGCCTGGATCGCCGACGCTGCAGTTGGTGGGGCAGCTCAAGCGGGTGCTTCCCTTCTACCTCGGGCTCGATCTCGTCCTGACCTTTGCTCTGGTCTACCTCGTGCTTCAACTCACGGTCGGGCGCCCTCTGGCGGCGGCGGAGCAGTCGATTGATCGCCTGGTCCACCCCGACCTGCCGATCGCGTGGCATGCCGGCGGTCCGCTGCTTTCTCGCTTGCAGCGGGCGCTCAAGCGGATGGCCGAGGCGCTGCAGGCCGAGCAGTCGACGGGGCGGGTACAGCTGACCGAGCTGCAGGCGACCAACGCCCAGCTCCTGCGGGCCCAGTCCGAACTGGTCGCTTCCGATCGGCTCGCGACCGTGGGCAAGCTTGCGGCGGGCGTGGCGCACGAGGTCGGCAATCCGCTCTCCGGCATCCTCGGCTACCTCTCGTTGATGCAGTCGCGCGCCAAGGACTCCCCCGAACAGCTCGACCTGGTGAAGCGGATCGAGGGCGAAGTTCAGCGCATCGATCAGATCGTCCGTTCGCTGCTCGAGCTGGGTCGGCCCTCGCGAGGCAAGCCCGGGCCGGTCGAGCTGGCGGGCGTGCTCGACTCGAGCCTGAAGCTGGTTGGGTCCGGACCCGAGTTCAAAGGGGTCCAGTGCAGAGTGGAGGTCGAGCGGGGGATCTACGCCAACTGTGAGGCAGGCCCCCTGTCGCAGATCGTGATCAACCTCTTGCTCAACGCCGCACAGGCGATGGCAGGGCAAGGGGCGCTCGTGCTGTCCGCCACGAAGGTCGGGGGCTCCGCCGAGATCCGGGTGCGCGACAGCGGCCCCGGGCTGCCCGCGGAGATCCGCGCGCGGCTCTTCGAGCCCTTCTTCACCACCAAGGCGGCGGGGAAGGGCACGGGGCTCGGCCTTGCCGTCTCCCGCCACCTCGTCTCGGCGATGGGCGGCACCCTGACGGCCGACAATCACCCCGAGGGAGGGGCGGTCTTCACCGTGACGCTGCCGCTGTCGTGAGAGGATGAGCCCTAGAAAACCATGGGTACCTTCCGCACTGTTCTGATCGCCGACGACGAACCGTCGATTCGCCACGTCCTCACGCTGGTGCTCGGTGACAAGGGATACGACGTGCGCGCGGTCGCGGACGGAGAAGAGGCCCTGCGTGAGCTCACCGCTCGGCCGTACGACGTGGTGATCTCCGACGTGCGGATGCCGAAGGTCGATGGGATGACCTTGCTCAAGGCGGCGCTGGCGCATTGGCCTGACCTGACGTTTCTGGTGATGAGCGCCTACGGCTCGCAAGACCAGGCGCTCGAGGCGGTGGCGGCCGGCGCGTTCGACTACGTCCAGAAGCCGTTCAAGCCCGAAGAGATCGTGTTGGTGCTGAAGAAGGCGGAGGAACGGATCCGACTGCTGCGGGAGAACCGTCGCCTCAAAGAGCAGGCCGGCGTCGACGGGCCGCTGGAGCGAATCCTCGGCACCAGCGACGCGATCCGATCGCTGCACAAGCAGATCAAGAAGCTCGCCGCGGTCTCGACAACAGTGCTCGTCTCCGGGGAATCCGGCACCGGCAAAGAGCTGGTCGCCCGGGCGTTGCACGAGCTGTCGCCCCGCGCCTCGATGCCGTTCGTCACCGTCAACTGCAGCGCGATTCCCGCGGGGCTGATCGAGTCGGAGCTGTTCGGCCACGCACGGGGCGCGTTCACCGACGCCCGGCAGGCCAAGCGCGGCCTCTTCACCGAGGCTGACGGGGGCACACTCTTCCTCGACGAGATTGGCGAGCTGCCCCAGGCGCTGCAAGTCAAGCTGCTCCGGTTTCTGCAGGAGGGCGAGATTCGCCCGGTTGGAGAGACGCGCTCGGAGAAGGTCGACGTGCGGGTGGTGACCGCGACGCTGCGAGACCTGGGCAAGCTGGTCGAGAGGGGCGAGTTCCGCGAAGACCTGTACTTCCGGCTCAACGTGATCAACCTCCGGGTCCCCCCGCTGCGCGAGCGGCAGGACGACGTCATGCTCCTCGCGGCTGCGTTCGTCACCCGCTTCAACCGCGAGCTCAATCGGGAGCAGCCGGTGACCGGGTTCTCCCCCGATGCGGCGGCGCTGATGAGCAGCTGGTCGTGGCCAGGCAACGTCCGCGAGTTGGAGAACGCGATCGAGCGGGCGGTGCTGCTCGCCGAGGAGCCAATCGTGATCCCCGAGAACCTGCCGGAGAAGCTGTGGCGGCCGCCCGAGCCGGTGGGCCCGATCGCCCGCACCTCTCCCGGGCCCGCGCTGCCGACGCCCGAAGGCGCGAGCTACTCCCTCAAGCGCGCGATGCACGAACTCGAAGAGACCTTCATCAGGGCGGCGCTGCGACGCACCCACGGCAACCGCACCCGGGCTGCGGAGCTGCTCGAGATCAGCCACCGCGCCCTGCTCTACAAGATCAAGGATTACGGCATCGACCCCGACGCCCCGTGAACTATTTTGGGCGCCAGCGCTTGGGGGTGCGAAAGCGCCCACCTCAATCGGTGGTATAATTACATATCTTTGACGTATAATTAGTAGATAATTGAGTGATCAGATCATTTGACACAACCATCGGGCGGGCAGACAATTCTGCCCCCGATGAGTGATGAAGAACGTAAGCCATCGAACAACGTCCAGGTCCTCCGCGAGGAGCGCCTGCTGTCCAAGGCCGAGCTCGCGCGCCGGGCTGGGGTGAGCGCCTTGACGATCGATCGCGTCGAGCGCGGCGAGGAGTGTCGGCTCGACACCAAAAGGAAGATCATCCTCGCGCTCGGCCTTCGCGTCACCGACAAGGACAAGGTGTTCGGAGGTTGACGGCAGATTTTTTCGTGACCCGGAAAGTGGGGACTACGCTTCCCACCTCGCAGGACAAAGGGAGTTGAAATGGCGAAGGGCAAGCTGGCGCTGGGCCTCGACATCGGATCGACCGGAGTGAAGCTGGTCGCGCTCAAAGAGCACCGACGCAAGGGCGTGGTCGGCTACTCGCTGCTCAGCTTTGGGATGAAGCCCCTGCCGCCCGAGGCGATCGTCGACGGCGCGCTGATGAACTCCACAGCGATCGTCCAGGCGATCCAGGAACTGCTGTCGGAGCTGAAGATCAAGCAGAAGGAAGTAGCGATCGGCGTCTCTGGTCACTCGGTGATCATCAAGAAGATCTCGATGCCCCGCATGTCGCAGGAAGAGCTGGAAGAGGCGATTCAGTGGGAAGCCGAGCAGCACATTCCCTTCGACATCAAAGACGTCAACATCGACACCCAGATTCTCAAGCCCGACGCGAACGACGCCACCGGCCAGATGGACGTGCTGCTCGTCGCGGCCAAGAAGGACATGATCAACGACTACTCGTCGGTCGTGTCCGAGGCGGGCCTCATTCCCGTGGTGG
>JAYVRT010000770.1:0-15050 GCA_043776025.1 Archangiaceae bacterium
GGACTGCTGGGGACGCTGATCTCGCTGGCCGCCTGTAACTGCAACCCCGCGCCCCGCTGCTCGGCGACCCAAGCGTGCACCGCGCCCGGAGTCTGCGACACCGCGTCCGGCTTCTGCGTGTTTCCCGACGGCGGCGGCGGCGGTGGAGGCGTGGGCGGGGGCGGCGGGGGCGGCGGGGGCGGCGCGACGAACAGCTACTGTGACGCAGGGCTGGGGTGCGCAGGCTTCGAGGAATGCCTACCGACTCCGGGTGGCGGACGCTGCGCCAACAGCCAGCTTCAGCTGAGCTGGTCGCAGCCGGCCGACAATTCGCGCGTCGCAGGATCCGGAACAGTCCAGTTGGCACTCACGGTGACCAAGGCCGATGGAGGAACTCCGAAGAACATTGTGCCCGTTGCAGCTGCGCCGTTTTCGCCGGGCGCTTCCAACCTGACACCTCCGGGCTACTCGATGATGGCGACGGCTCCTGTTGGCCCCGAAGGAAGCGTGACCATCGTCGCTGGGTGGCCGGACGCGGGCACCTCGGCGCCGCTCCACCTCTTCGTCGACGTCAACGCCCCGGTGTTTCAGGTGAGCGCGCTCAACCTGCCCTCTTATGACGGCGGCACCAGCACGTTCATGAACGCCGACCCGCAATTTCCAGGCGCGATTCGAAAGGACGAGGTGGTGACCGTACGCGTCGTCTCCGCCGACAGCGACGTCGCGTCCGCCGGACTCCAACTTCACTTCGACGGCGGAACCACGGCCGACGGCGGAATGATTGTCGACATCTGGGACGCCGGCCCAAGCGTGATGTGCACCCCCGCAGATGCCGGGTTCTGTCGCGACTACCTGGTTCCGCTGGGTCCCCAGCCAATGCGCGGGTTCCGCGGAGACCTGCTCGCGGTCGTCGATGGCGTGGATTCCGTCGGCCACTCGGCAAACCAACTGCGGACCGGACCGTTCGGAGTGACTCGCTGGAAGTGGGCACGACAGGTTTCAGTCGGAGGTGGATCGAGCGACATCAAAGCGTCGCCGGCGATCGGAGACGGTGGCGTCGTCTATGCCGGCGTCGATCGCGCCGTACCCAACGGGGGACTGTTCGCGGTCGCACCGAATGGGAGCTCGGCGCAGGTCAGTATGAGTGGACCGGTCGTCTCGAGCCCAGCGATTGGGCGATCTGCGGCCCAAGAGTACGTCTTCTACCTGACGACCAACGGAGGGCTTCAATCAATCCCCCCCCAAAGCTGCGGCGCGGCATCCACAAGCAACGTGGGAAACATCGCGATCGTTCATGATGGGACGGCGGTCGCCATGCGGGCAGCGGCCACCGTTGGCGACACCGGCGCGCGACAACTCAGGTTCCTCGATCCAATGGTCGGGTGCTCGCTAGAAGCTTCGGCAATCGGCGCGGGAATCCCGGCGGCCTCGTACCCGGCCAACCTGATTACGGATGGAAACATTCTCTACTACCCAGCCTCGTCTGGAGTTGTGAAGCGCTTCGCGTTCACGTCTGGAAGCGCGTCAACGGCTCTCACTGACGTCAGCGGCATCGGTGCAGGAACGATCTTCGGACTAAGTCTGTTCAACTCCACCGGCCCGAAACTAGCAGGCGGCGGCGGTGCCGGAGTTGGCCGCTTGTTCGTTGTCCCAGAGGATGGCGGCTCGGTGCAGGGGTACAACGCAGCGATGCACGTGAGCGGAGTTGCCATCGGGATGGACGGTGGCGCCGCCCTCTTTGCGGTGACGCAAGACAGCTTCGAGAAGGGCACGCTCTCGCGGTTTGACGCGAGTGGAGCCGCGACTGGCCAAGCGTCGAGTCCGCTCTTGATGCCGTTCCCAGCGGGCACAACCCCGGGCACCGGAACCCCGGTCCTCGGCGCGAACTCCTACGTCTACGCCACGGCCAGCAACGGAACTGTGCTCGCGGCAAAGCAGGATTTGACCACCCAATGGGCCGTCGCTCTTCCTTCGGCCATCGCCGGAACCGTCACCGCCTCCTCCACCCTCGACTGCAACCGCGAGCGTCCGCTGTCCGGCACAGGCATCTTCTACCTCGCGAACGGAACCGGCTGGCTCATCGCGTACATCGTCGACAGCCCGGGCCTCGACCCTTCCGCGCCGTGGCCGAAGTACCAGCACGACGCCCGCAATACTGGCAACACCAACGTCTCGACGGGGTGCCCCTGAAAATGCGCACGGCCTTGCTCACTTTCCTCTTCGCCACCACTGCCCTCGCCGAGGCGCAGAAGCCGAAGCTCGCGGTCCACCCGCTCGTCCTCGAGGGCATCGACTCGAAGAAGGACCGCGAAGATCTCACCGCGCTGCTCCCGGCATCATCATCGCCGTCGGCAAAGTGGAGATCGCCTCGCCCTCCGACGTCGACTCGGAGCTGAAGAAGAAGGGCCAGGCCTTCTGTTCCCCCGAGAACCTCTTCAAGTGCCTTGCGTACATCGCGGACCACACCTCGTCGGTGCACGCGATCCGCATCGAGCTGCGCCGCGGCGGGCGCGCCAACGAGTGGGAGCTGATCGCCAACGTCGTCTGCGTCGACGGCACGGTCCAGCGCCAACCCGACATCTTCGTCTTCAGCCAGCCCGACTCGGTGAAGTTCCTCCCCACCGCGCGCGCCAAGCTCGAGCAGTTCGTCGCGACGCTGAAGCTCAGCGAGCTCCCGCTGGCTCCTCCGGCGAAGGCGGCCGAACCTCCGAAGGCCGACGCTCCTCCGCCCCGCTCGGACGTCCCCTTCATCATCAGCGCTCCGCCGGCCCCTCCGCCGCAGGGCGCCTCGCCGCTGCGCATGGTCTCCTACGTGCTCGGCGTCGCCGCCGCTGCCTCGCTCGCCACCGGCGGTGCCTTCGCGATCGCCGGGCAGCTCGACCGCGGCTCGCTCAACTTCAAAGACGGCGCCTGCTGCATCGACCGCGGCCAGGTCGGCCTCGCCCAGGGCATCGACACCAAGGTCAACCTCAGCACCGGCTTCCTCGCCGCCGGCGCGATCGTCGGCGCCACCGCGATCACCCTCTTCCTCCTCAGCGACGGCCCGGCCGAGACGGCGATCGCCCCGGCCCCGATTCCCGGCGGGGCCGGAGTCGTGTTCTCATCGCGCTTCTGACATGTCCGAGTCACAGCCCACCCCGCCGCTGAAGCTCACGCAGCCGCTTCCGCCGCCGGTCGTCGACCCGCTCATCGGGCAACAGGTCGGCGAGTACGTCGTCGAGGCGCCGATCGCCGCCGGGGGCATGGGCATCGTCTACCGCGCGGTGCACCCGATGATCGGCCGCCGGGTCGCGATCAAGGTCGTCCGCCCGGAGATGGTCAGCGACAAGGAGCAGGCCGACCGCTTCCTCAAGGAGGCCCAGGCCCTCTCCGCGATCAAGCACCGCGGCATCATCGAGATCATCGGCTTCGGCAACCTCCCCGACGGCCGCCAGTACATGGTGATGGAGTTCCTCGAGGGCGAGCCGCTCGAGGCGGTGATGGTCCGCGAAGGGCCGATGTCCCCCGCCCGCGCCCTCCCCCGCGTCGACGAGATCCTCTCCGCGCTCTCCGCCGCCCACAAGGCCGGCGTCGTCCACCGCGACTTGAAGCCAAGCAACGTCTTCATCTCGATGCAGACCAGCGGCGATCGCACCGTCAAGGTCCTCGACTTCGGCCTCGCCAAGCAGGCCCCGGTGGTCCTCGACGGCCTCGCCAGCCAGGTGGACGCCAAGGCCTCGCTGATGGCCGGCACCCCCGAGTACATCGCCCCGGAGCAGGCGAAGGGCCTCGCCGCCACCCCTCAGACGGACCTGTACTGCATGGGGGTGATGCTCTTCGAGATGCTCACCGGCGAGCTCCCCTTCGCCGCCCAGAGCGTCGTCGACCTGATGAAGAAGCACGTCTACGAGGAGCCGCCCCGGCTCGCGCGCAAAGCCAATGGCATGCCCGAGTCCCTCGACGCGCTGGTCGCGGTGCTGCTCGAGAAGGACCCAGAGAAGCGCCCCGCCTCGGCCGACGTCGCCCGCCAGACGGTGCTGCGGATCATGCGCGAGCTGCGCGAGCAGTCGACCCGCCAGGCGGTCAACCCGCTGCTGAGCGCTCCGACGCCGAACCGGCTCCCGTCGATCGACGCACCTGCCACCGCCGCGGCCCTGCGCGCGGACAACGGCGCCGCGGCGGCGATCACCTCCAAGCTCCCCGAGCGGATCCGCGGCGATACCCAACCGGCCCCGCAGCGCGATCGCACCCCGCTGCTGCTGTTGCTGTTGCTCCTGTTCGTCGTCGGCGTCACCGGCACCGCCGCCTGGCTCTACTCCCAGCGCGCTCCGATTGCGCTCTCTGCCGCGCCGGCGACCGGCGTCGCTGCGTCGATCGCCACCGTCGCGGTCGAGCCTCCTGCGCCCAAACCGCCCGCGCCCGTCGTCACCGCCGCGGCCCCCGAGCCCGACGAGCTGACCAAGCTGCCAGCCCGTCCCAAGCCCGCCCCTCCCCCAGTCGTCGCGGAGCCGAACCGGGCCCGCATCGAAGAGGTGGGCTGCACTGCCGACGAGGACTGGAAGCGCTCCGAGAGAGGCTTTGCCGGGCGAATCGAAGTGGCCTACCGGAGCCAGATCCAGACCGCTGGCAAGATTCCAGACCAGAAAGCGATCGACGAGCTGGTGCGGCTGCGCGACTCGATCGCCAACATCGAGGACAACCGCCAGTGCGGCCGCGTCCGCGACGCAATCCTCGCCTGGCAGGCTCGGTACACCCCCTGAGTGTTCGACGCGCGCCTCTACCCCGCGGGACTCTCCGACGCTGACCTCCAGACGCTGCGCTACTTCTCGGTGAGCCACGTGCTCGCCGTGGCGCTCCCGCCGGCGCCCCCGGTGACCGCGGCTTCGATCTCCGCCCAGCTCGACGACCTGCTCAAGAGCCAGTTGCCCCGCCTGGAGAAGGAAGGCCTGCAGGCCTGGGCCGCCCTCGGCGTCTCGGCGCGCGCCCTGCCCCGCCGCGGCCTCACCGAGGTGCTCACCGCGCTCCCGGCGCTGCTGCGTCACCCGCGGGCGCGGGTCATCGGGCCGCTCGAGGTGTGGCGCGGCGGCGAGGCCGAGGAGGAGGCCTTCCTCGAACAGCTGAAGCTGGCGCGCGACCTGCGCCTGGGCGTCTGGGTCGTCACCTCGAATTCGCCGCGCGACGCCACCACCCGCAGGGCGCTGCAGCTGCTCAAGTCGTCCGGCGTCGAGCCGGCAAGAGTCTTCGTCGACGGCGCGACCGTCGGCACGGTGAAGTTGATCCGCGCCTGCGGGTACACCGCGGGCCTCACCATTCACCCCGACGGCACCACCGCGGAGCAGGCGGTGGCGACGGTGAAGAAGCTGGGCGCCGAGGGCCTGGCGCTCTCCACCGCCGCCGGCCTGGGCGCCGCCGACCTGCTCGGGCTCGCCCGCACCGCGCACTTGCTCGAAAAGGCCGGGTTGTCGAGGGCGGTGGTGGCCCGGGTCACCTTCGACAACGCCGCCGCGCTCCTCGAAGCCGACGTATAAAGTGGGGCGCGGCCGCCCCTTGACCGAAACGGACAAACACGAAAACACGGTGGTGTTCCTCGTCGCCCCCGGCGACACCCTGGACGACCGCTGGCTGATCGAAGCCCGCATCGGCCAGGGCGCGATGGGCAGCGTCTTCAAGGGCAAGGACACCAAGCAGAACCGGCCGGTGGCGATCAAGATCCTCGCGCCGGAGCACTGCCGCAAGCCGAAGGTCCTCGCCCGCTTCGAGCGCGAGGCGAAGCTGATGACGACGCTGCGCCACCCCAACATCATCCAGATCTTCGGCGTCGGCCGGCGGGGCGCGCTGCCCTACATCGTGATGCAGTTCCTCGAAGGGATGACGCTGTACGACGTGCTCAAGCACAAGGGCGGCAAGCTCACCCCGGGCGAGACGATGGCGGTGGTGAAGCAGATCTCCGCCGGGCTGTCCTTCGTCCACCACCACGGCCTGGTCCACCGCGACGTCAAGCCGCAGAACATCTTCGTCAGCCCCGGCGGGCACATCACCATCCTCGACCTCGGCGTGGTCCGGGACAAATCCAACCCCGGCCTCACCAAGCCCGGCGCGATGGTCGGCACGCCCTATTACATGTCGCCGGAGCAGATCACCGGCACCGAGGAGATCGACAAGCGCACCGACGTCTACGCGCTCGCGGCGATGACCTTCGAGCTGCTCGTCGGCCGGCCGCCGTTCCTCGGCACCAGCAACTTCGAGGTGCTCTACGCCCACCGCACCCAGCCCCCTCCCGACGCCTCGCTGCTGGCGAAGAACGTCAGCAAGGACGCGGCGAAGGCGCTGCAGCGGGGGATGGCGAAGACCCGCGAGGAGCGCCCCCAGAGCGCGTCCGAGTTCTACGCCGACCTCGAGGCCTTCTTCGGCTCTACCGAGAAGGTGGACCCCAAGGTCGCCTTCGCCTTCCTCGAGCAGGAAGCAGAGAAGGCGCGTCAGAAGGACAAAGAGAAGGCCGCCCGCAAAGAGAAAGAACGGGCCGCGGCGCGCGGCGGCACCGGCGCCAACCCGGCGGTGAAGTCCACCCGCGCCGCCACCCAGGCGATGATCCCCGTGCTGCCCGCGGGCGCGGGCGTGCACGACACCAACCCTTCGCTCGAGCCGGTGCTGGTGCGGACCACCACCCAGCCCGGGGGCCCGCCGTCATCGGAGATCCCGATGGCGAGGTCGAACGACGTCGAGCTGGTCTCCAACAGCGAGACCACCAACAGCACCTCCGCGCCGAGGGAGGACGAAGACGACGCGCCGCGGGACGAGCGCGGCGGCCCGAGCGACACCGGTCCCGACGAGAGCGAGGACTCCGCGCCCAACGACACCGCCGCGGGAGCGGCGACCGAGGCGATCTCCGCTCCGGCCCGCCTGCCGCGCCCACAGCGCGACGCCAACCGCGACACCCGCGACGAGGACGAGACCTCGGAGCCGAAGACCGGGGACAACCCCTCGCCCTCCGCGCCCGAGGTCGCGGCGGCCGACCCCGAGTCCACCGTCACCGAGTCGGGGGAGCTGCGCATCGTCACCACGGTGAAGGGGCTGACCACCAGCTGCAACCTCTTCATCAACGACCGCGCCTGTGGCACCAGCCCCTGCTCGCAGCAGCTCCCCGAGGGCCGCCACACGGTGCGGGTCGAGCGCGCCGGGCACAAGCCGGTGGAGAAGGCGGTGATCGTCAAGGCGAACCAGGTGACGCTGGTGCGGCTCGAGCTCGTCCCGCCGGTGAAGTGACTACTTCCCCTTCCGGGGCCGGGGGATGGCGTAGGCGTCGAGCCGGTTGAGCATCGTGCGCCGGGAGATGCCGAGCGCGCGGGCGGCCAGCGTCTGGTTTCCACCGTGGGTCTCGAGCGCGGCGATGATGCGGGCTCGCTCGGCGTCGACCTCTTCTCCGGCGCCGGCCGGCGCTTCGCTCGCCGGGCGGGTGAGCGGGGTGCTGGTCAGCTTGTCGAGGGGGAGATCCTCGGGGCGGATGTGCTTGTCGGTGATCAACAGCACCGCGCGCTCGATCATGTTGCGCAGCTCGCGCAGGTTGCCGGGCCAGCGGTAGGCCTTGAGCATCGCCAGCGCTTCCGGGGTGAGCGTCGGCTCGGGCGACCGGCCAAACTGCTTCGAGGCCCGGGTGATGAAGTGCTTCGCGAGGCTCTCGAGCTCGGCGACCCGTTCGCGCAGCGGCGGAATCACCAGCGAGATGCCGTTGAGGCGGAAGAACAGGTCCTGGCGAAAGCCGCCCTTGGTCACCTGGTCCTCGAGGTCGCGGTGGGTGGCGGCGATGAAGCGCACGTCGATCGGCCGGGGCTTGACGTCGCCGACGCGCAAGACCTCCTTCGCCTCGAGCACCCGCAGCAGCTTCGCCTGGGTCGACAGCGGCATCTCGCCGACCTCGTCGAGCAGCACGCTGCCTCCGTTGGCGCTCTCGATCAGCCCGACCTTCGCCTTCACCGCGCCGGTGAACGCGCCCTTCTCGTGGCCGAACAGCTCGCTCTCGAGCAGGGTCTCGGTGAAGGCGGCGCAGTTGAACTTCTGAAACGGCTTGCCCGCGCGCGGCGAGGCCTGGTGAATCGCCTCGGCGAACACCTCTTTGCCGACGCCGGTCTCGCCCAGCAGCAGCACCGAGATGTCGCCCTGCGCGACCCGCTTCACCAGCGCGTGGAGCGCGGTCATCTGGGGGTCGGCGACCACCATCCCCCGCACCGGCGCCGCGCCCAGCGCCGGGTGGCCGCCGGTGGACTTCTCGACCTCCACCCGCCGGTTGGCCTCGAAGAGCAGCGCGTCGGGGTCCTTCCCGTCGGTGCCGAAGGTGGCGGTGCCGATCAACACCGGGGCGTCGCGCTTGTCGAGCCGCAGCGAGATCTTCTGGGCCAGCACCTCGGGCTTTGAGCCGGCGACGAGCGCCTCGTACTCCCCGGGTCCGTAGGAGGCGATCACATCGGTCGGCGCGAGCAGCTCCGCCAGCGTGTCCTGCACCATCTGCGGCGAGGCGGTGCCCTGGAGCTTGAGCCGGAGCACCGAGAACGGCACCCCCGACACCTCGGCGCGGGCGCACTCCTCCTCGAGGCGGCCCTCGAAGTAGCCGTGGGTCCACAGCCGGCGCGGGCGGGCGTCGACGCCGCTGCGAATGCGCTGGACGACGATCGTCAGGGGCCCCGCTTCGATCGCGTCGCCGGCGCGCAGCTGCGCCCGGGTCCCGGAGACGAGCTTCTCCCCCCGCAAGCGGGTGCCGTTGACGCTGCCGAGGTCCTCGACCGTCAGCGGAGGTCCGACGCGAATCATCGCGTGCCGCCGGGAGAGCGCGGGCACGTCGACCTGGATGTCGCACTCGTCAGAGCGGCCGATGACCAACTGCTTGCCCGGCACCAGGTCGTGGGGAATCAGCGTCTCGCCGGAGAACACCAGCAAGCGAAGCCCCTTCTCGGCGACCGCGCCGGAGTTCGTCTCCTCGTCCTGCAGGGTGGCGAACGGTCCGGTCATTTGCAGGCCTTCCGGGAAGAGCAGAGCACGCCGTTGCAGTCCTCGTCGGCGCCGCAGGTGGAGACGCCGGTGGCGCTGCACGGGCTCTTGCAGGTGTACTCGCAGGTGCTCTGGGGGTTGCAGACCCACTCGCCGATGCACTTGAGCGGCGCGTGGGTGGCGGTGCAGTCGCAGGCGCCCTTGCACGGGCCACCGAGCTTCGGGTCGCCGCTGCACCCGACGAGGAGAAAACCAGCGAGGAGGAGAAGGCGCATCATGACCGGTGGGGTGCCCAAGCCTACTTCTCCGCCGTGAGGACTGCAGCGTCGCGGAGCACCTGTTCGACGCTTCCTTCGTCGGTGAAGCGGTAGAAGCCGCGAATCGCCTGCTTGCGATCCACCAGCACGAAGTAGCTGCCGTGGCCGATGCTCATCAGCGAGCCGTTGCCCTTGTCCATCGCCTGCATCATCCCCTTGACCACCACCTGCTCGACTGCGGGCCGCGCGCCGGTGAGAAAGGTCCACCGCGGGCCGGCCTGGTGCAGCCTGGCGTACCCGGCGAGCTTGTCGGGGGTGTCGAACTCGGGGTCGACGCTGAAGGTGACCAGGTGAATCGCATCGCCCAGGCTCTCGGAGCCCTTCTGGATCGCGGCCATCTTCGCGGTGAAAGTCGGGCAGATGGTGGGGCAACGGGTGAAGACGAAGTTGGCGACCCAGACCTTGCCGTCGAGGCTCTTCGAGGCAAAGGGAGCGGCGGTCTGATCGGTGAGCTCGAAGGCGGGCACCGTGGCGAGCACCGGCAGCGGCGCCGCCGGGCCGCGGGAGCAGGCGCACAGGGCGAGCAGGACCGCGCCGAGAGACAGGGGCTTCACCGGGCGGTCGTACACCTGTTTGTCCTACCTGAGAACTGCAGTTGTCAGGACATGCGCGCGCACTCCAGATCCACGTAAAGCGCGCCGGATCCGGCCCCCACAGGCCCGCAACGGCGGGGCGGCACCGGGTGGCCACGGCATTGCACTGGGGTGGGCTCGCCCTCTGGAGGAAGTCCCATGCGCAAGGTGTTCGCGGTTGCAGCCTCGCTGGTTCTCGCGGCCTCCTGTGGAGGCGGCTGCGGCACGACCGGCGCGGCCTGCAAGAGCACCGGCGAGTGCGGCTCCGGCTCGGTCTGTCTGAAGTCCAACGCGTGCGCGCCGAAGTGTACGAGCGCCACCAGCTGTCTGCCGGACGAAAAGTGCTCGATGTCCGGAGGCTGCGTCCCGAAGACGGGCTGCGGCGCCGACGCCGAGTGCAGCAGCGGGAACGTCTGCGAAGGAATCTCCTGCGTCGCCAGCTGCAAGGCCGCCGGCTGCGCCGCCGGGAGTTCCTGCCAGGCCGATGGCCACTGCCTCCAGCCGAGCAACCCCGGCACCGGCGGCGGCGGGAGCGGCGCCGCAACCTGCGGTGGCGAGCTGTTCCAGGCGACGCGGGTGCAGGCGAACTTCCTCATCGTCCTCGACCAGTCGGGCTCGATGGGAGAGACGCTGCCCGCGGGCGGCACCAAGTGGGCGCTGGCGACCCAGGCGCTGAAGACGGTGACGACGCAGAACCAATCGGCGATCCGGTTTGGGCTCTCGATGTTCCCGGGCGCGAGCAAGTGCACCGAGGGAAGCAACTTCGTCCCGGTGGGAGACATGACCGCGGCGCAGATCTCCGCCGCCTTCCCCGCGATCTCCAAGGGCTCGGGCACGCCGATCGGCGCCGCGCTGAACCTCGCCGCGCTGCGGCCCGAGCTGGCCGACCCGACCCGCGCCAACTACGTGCTGCTGGTGACCGACGGCATGGAGAACTGCAACGGCGACCCGGTGGCGGCGGTGAAGGCGCTGGCGGTGAAGGGCGTGAAGACCTACGTCGTCGGCTTCGGCTCGGACGTCGACGCGACCCGGCTGGAGCAGATGGCGGTCGAGGGCGGCACCGCGCGGCTGGCGGCCCCGAAGTACTACCAGGCCGACGACCAGACGACCCTCAACACCGCCTTCTCGCAGATCGCCGCCGGAGCGGTGGGCTGCGACTACAAGCTCGCCAAGGCGCCGCCCGACCTGAACAAGATCTTCGTCGCCGTCGACGGGAACCTGATCAACCGCGACCCCAACAGGCAGCTCGGCTGGGACTACGACGCCGCCACCCAGCGGCTGACGCTGTACGGCGGGGCGTGCGACGTGGTGCGCAAGGCGACCAACCCCAAGGTGCAGATCGTCTACGGCTGCCCCGACCCGACGATCATCGAAGGCGGCGGCAAGGGCGACGGCGGGTACAAGCCGGTCAGCCTCGACAGCGGCATCAACTGAGCTGGGAAGGCCCGGCGAACACCTGACGTCGGTTCCTGCTCATTGAAAAACTGATAGTTATATGTCAGTTTTTCAATCATGAAGTGGATCGCGCGTGCGGCGCTCACCTCGGACGTGGAAGGCCTGCTGCGGGTCTCACCGGTGGTGGCGCTCCTCGGCCCGCGCCAGTCGGGAAAGACGACGCTCGCCGCGCAGGTGCTTGGGAGACAAGCCGGAAGGTGCTTCGACCTCGAGGACCCGCGCGACGCCCAGGCGCTGTCCGAGCCGATGACTGCGCTCGAGCCGCTCAGAGGCCTGGTGGTGATCGACGAGGTGCAGCGGCAGCCGGGGCTCTTCGAGGTCTTGCGGGTGCTCGCCGACCGGCGGCCCGTGCGAGCCCGCTTTCTCGTCCTTGGAAGCGCCTCGCCCGAGCTGCTGCGGCAGTCGTCCGAATCTCTGGCAGGTCGAATCCGCTTCGTCGAGCTGCCTGGCTTTGGACTCGACGAGGTGGGCGCGTCGCACCTGCGCCGCTTGCTGGTGCGCGGAGGCTTCCCCCGTTCGTTTCTGGCGAAGACCGACACCGAGAGCTTCGGGTGGCGTGAGGACTTCATCCGCACGTTTCTCGAGCGCGACATTCCCGGCCTCGGCGCCCGCCTGCGCTCTCCAGCGAATCTTCGCCGCCTGTGGACGATGCTCGCCCACCGTCACGGACAACTGTGGAATGGCGCTGAGCTCGCGGGCTCGTTGGGCGAGGCGTACCCGACGGTGAGGCAACACCTCGAGCTGTTGGTGGGAGCGCTCGTCGTGCGCGAGCTGCCGCCCTGGCTTCCGAACCTCGAGAAGCGGCTGGTGAAGTCACCCAAGGTGTTCATTCGCGACAGCGGGCTTGCGTGCGCGTTGCTCGGTATTCGCTGCTACCGCGACCTCGAGGGGCACCCGTCATTGGGGGCGCTCTGGGAAGGGCTGGTGCTCGAAGAGGTCCTCCGGCGCGCATCGGCGCGCGACGCTTACTTCTGGCGGACCCACGCGGGGGCCGAGCTCGACCTCTACCTCCATGGCCCCAGTCCGATCGGCCTCGAGGTGAAGTGGTCGGACGCACCGAAGCTCAGCAAGTCGATGGCGGTGGCGCTCGAGGACTTGACGCTCACCGCGCTCTACGTCGTTTACCCCGGGCCAAAGCGCTATCGAATTCACCCGAAGGTCGAGGTGCTTCCTCTGCCGGAGCTCGGCGACGTCCTCGGCCGCTGGCGTCACGCCTCACGATGAGGGTTGCTAACGCCCCTTCGCCAGGTCGCCGCGGAGGATGAGGCAGGTGCTGCTCGCCTTGGCGACCAGCTTGTCCCCGGGGATGACGAAGATCTCGCACTCGACGTAGGCCATCGACTTGCCGCCGTGGGTCACCTTCGCGCGGGCCTCGAGCCTGGCGTCCCACACGGGCCGCAGGAAGTTGATCTTCAGCTCGAGGGTGGTGAACGACTCGCCTTCGGCGAGCATCGAGGCGCAGGCCATGCCCATCGCCGCGTCGCTCAGATCGCAGAGGATTCCCCCGTGGATGGTGCCCATCGGGTTGGCGTGGCGATCGACCTGGGCGTCCATCTGGAAGGTCGCCGAACCGCGCTCGATCGTGACCGGCTCGAAGCCGACCGTGGTCGCGACCGGCGGGGGGAGCTTCATCGGGAAACCGGGCATGGTCTCCCCCTTGAGGATCCGCTGGATCGCCTCGAGCGGTGTCACTCTTTGTGGTTGGTGTCGCGCACGCGCGTCGTGCCCATCACCGCGTCGATCCACTTGTGGCTGATTCCGAAGTTCTTCGTCGGATCATTGAAGTGGTGCGCCATGTGGTGGCTGCGAACGCTCTTGCCCCACTCGGTCAGCGGCTTGCGGTAGTGCGTCGACCAGTGGGTGAAGTCGTACCAGAGGTACCCGAAGAGGATTCCGGCGAAGTAGGGAATCGTCACCTCGGGCCGGTGGGCGAAATAGAGCCCGCCGCCGATCGCCGCCGCCAGGGGGATGCTCGCGCCCAGGGGCATCACCAGCCGGTTGTCGTCGTCCGGATACTTGTGGTGATAGCCGTGAAGGATGTCGTGCATCTTCCGGCTGAAGGGGCCATTCCCTTCCCAGTGGAACAACGTCTTGTGGAGGAAGTACTCCATCAGCTGCCAGGTGACCCAGCCGAGCGGCAAGAACAAGGCGGTCATCAGCGGGTGGGTCGCGCCGGTGAGCAGCCCCCAGCCGAGCAGCGCCAGGCCGATCGGGATGTAGAAGACGAACGGGACGATCGGGTGAACCTTCGAGAAGAACTCGAAGAAGTCACTGTCGAACATCCGGGCGCGCTCGTTTCTGACGTAGTCCTTCATGGGTCATCTCTTACCGAGGTCCGGCGCCCTCTTTCAAGGGGGGTGACGCCGAGGGGGGCTTGGGCATGCCCGCCAGCAGGCGTTCGGCCTCAGCGCCCACCGGGCCCTTGGGGTCGAGCGCCTTGGCTTTCTGCAGGGACGCCCGGGAGGCGAGCAGCTCGCCCTTGAGCTTGCGGGCGACGCCGAGGTTCAGGTGGACGTTGGGGTTCTCCGCGTCCATCTCCATTGCTTCCTTGAACAGCTCGAGCGCACGGTCGAGCTCACCCGACAGCAGCGCTTCTTTGCCCGACTGGATCTTCTTCTCCGAGTCGTTGACCAGCTCGACCTCGAGCACGGTGCGGCCAGCGAGGTTGAAGACGAGCATCCGCAGCAGGCCGGCCCAGTAGAAGGTGACGCCCTCGACGGCGGCGACGGCGGCCAGCGGCAGGTCAGGCAGCAGCTGCTTGCCGCGAAACTTGAAGCGGACCTTGGTGTAGCGGCCGCGCTTGGCCCAGACGACGACCTGGTCCTTGAGCTTGTTGAGCGACTCCTCGATCTTCTTCGGGTCGATCTCGAAGGGCAGCACCCGGTCGTTGCTGTGCGGCTTGCTCTTTTCCTTCTCGAAGTGATGCACGACGACTTTCTTCTTCGAAGCCGCCTTCGGTCTCTTCGCTGTCATCCCCGATACGCTAGCATCCGCCGCCAATGGCCCAGCAGAGCATGTACACGGAGTCGCTCCGTGCCTTCTTGAAGCCGGTGTTGATCTACCTCGACGACGAGTCGGTCTCCGAGATCATGATCAACGGCCCGACCGACATCTGGATCGAGCGGAAGGGCAAGGTCAGCAAGACGGAGACGACCTTCACCGAGGAAGGGCTGCTCGGCGCGGCGCGCAACATGGCCCAGTTCGTCGGCCGCCCGCTGACCGAGGAACGCCCGCGGCTCGACGCCCGGCTCCCCGACGGAAGCCGGATCCACGTGGTGCTCCCGCCGATCGCGCGCAAGGGTACGACGATCTCGATCCGCAAGTTCTTCAAGGACAAGCTCACCCCCGACATGCTGGTGAAGTTCGGCTCGTTCAACCCGCAGATGTTGCGGACGATCGAAGCGGCGGTGTTGACCAAGCTGAACATGGTCGTCTCCGGCGGCACCGGCTCGGGCAAGACGACGCTGCTCAACTGCCTGTCGAACCTGATCCCCAGAGAAGAGCGAATCCTCACCATCGAAGACTCGGCCGAGCTCCAGCT
The DNA here is from genome assembly GCA_043776025.1 of Archangiaceae bacterium. GTDB lineage: Bacteria > Myxococcota > Myxococcia > Myxococcales > Myxococcaceae > JAYVRT01. The sequence continues at coordinate 14,823 of JAYVRT010000770.1, forward strand.
GAACCAGGAGCACCTGGTGCCCTTCGAGTCGCGCCCGCCGGACAAGTTCGGCAAGGGCGAGGTGAACATGGGGATGCTGCTCCAGTCGGCGCTGCGTCTGCGCCCCGACCGCATCGTCGTCGGCGAGGTCCGCGGCGGCGAGGCGTTCGACCTGATGCAGGCGATGAACACCGGCCACGGCGGCTCGATGGCCACCGTCCACGCCAACACCCCCACCGACACCCTGCG
>JAYVRT010000771.1:0-4164 GCA_043776025.1 Archangiaceae bacterium
CGTTCTAACCACCGACCGCAGCGGCCCACCGGTGGATCTGAATCATCGCGTGAGGCTGGCTAGCCGACATTGGGCTCCGCCGCGGTGGCGGGCTCGGACCCATGCGGTGCGCCGTCGCCGTGCTCGCCGCGCGCCGCCGAGGCGCGCCGACCGCGGAGCCTCTGCACCAGCACGTAGAGCGCGGGGATGAACAGCAAGTTCACCGCGGTGGAGACGAACATCCCCCCGAAGACCGAGGTGCCCAGCGAGTTGCGCGCGGCGGCTCCGGCGCCGGTGGCGACCGCCAGGGGGACGACCCCGAGCAGAAACGCGATCGACGTCATCAGAATCGGCCGCAGCCGGGTGGTGGCAGCGGCGATCGCCGCTTCGACCGGACTCTTCCCCTGCTCCCGAAGCTGCTCGGCGAACTCGACGATCAAGATCGCGTTCTTGCTCGCCAGCCCGACGAGCATCACCAGGCCGATCTGGCAGAAGACGTCGTTGGGGAAGCCGCGGGCCACCGCGAGTCCGAGTGCTCCGAGGATCGCCAGCGGCACCGAGAGGATCACCACGAACGGCAGGGTGAAGCTCTCGTACTGCGCGGCGAGGATGAGGAAGACGAAGACCAGCCCGAGCGCGAAGATCACCCCCGTCTGCCCTCCGCTCTGCTTTTGCTCGAGGCTGACGCCGCTCCACTCGGTGTCCATCCCCTCGGGCAGGGCGTCGCCGGCGAGCTCCTCCATCGCCTGGAGCGCGCGGCCCGAGGAGATGCCCGGCGCGGGCTGACCGTTGATCTCCGCGGAGCGGAAGAGGTTGTAGTGACGAATCGTCTGGGCGCTGGTCGCCGTGCCGACCTTCACCAGAGACTCCAGCGGCAACATCTCCCCCGACTCGCTGCGCACGTAGAAGGCGCCGATGTCGGTCGGGCTGTCTCGGAACTGCTGCTCGGCCTGTACGTAGACCCGGTAGGTGCGGTTGGCGTAGTTGAAGTCGTTGACGTACTGGCTGCCCATGAAGATCTGCAGCGTGCTGAAGATCTGATCCAGCGGGACCCCGAGCGCTTTGGCCTTCTGGCGGTCGACCACGACGTCGAGCAGGGGCGTGGCGGCGGTGAAGGAGGTGAAGACCCCGCGCAGGTCGGGCGTCTGGTTCGCCCGGGTGATCAGCGAATCGACCACCGTCGACAGCTCGTCGAGGCTGCGGGTGCCCGAGGTGTCCTCGACGACGAACTGAAACCCGCCGACGGTGCCGACGCCGCGGATCGCCGGCGGTTGAAAGGGGAGCACCCGGGCCTCGCCGATCGCTCCGTACGGCTTGCGCAGCTTCTCGACGATCGCCGCTACCGAGTGCTCCGCGCCCTCGCGCTGGCCCCACGGCTTGAGCACCGCGAACACCTGGGCGATGTTCGGGCCGCTCCCCTGCTGGGAGAAGCCGCCGATGGCGAACATCCCGATCACCTCGGGCTGTTGCTTGAGGATCGCCTCGACCTTCGCCATCACCTTCTCGGTCTGGGCGAGCGACATCCCCTCGGGGCCCTGGATGGTGCTGATCAAGAAGCCCTGGTCCTCGTCGGGGATGAATCCCTGGGGCACCGCGCGGAACACCGCCACCGTGGCGGAGAGGCAGACGAGGAAGACCAGGAGCACCGCGACCGGGTGCCGCAGCAGCCGGGTGAGGACCCGCCCGTAGCGATCGCGGGTCCACTCGAGGATCGCGTCGACCCGGCGGAAGACGAACCACTTGGGGCCTTCCTGGTGCTTGAGCAACAGCGCGCTCAGCGCCGGGGTGAGCGTCAGCGCGCAGAAGGTCGACAGCAGCACCGAGGCGCTGATGGTGAGCGCGAACTGCCGGTAGATCGCCCCGGTGGTCCCGGGGAAGAACGCCACCGGGATGAAGACCGCGACGAGGACGATCGAGATCGCGATCACCGCGCCCGCGACCTCGTGCATGCTCTGGCGGGCGGCCTCGCGGGCGCCTATCTTCCGCCGCTCCATCAGCCTTTCGATGTTCTCGATCACCACGATCGCGTCGTCCACCACCAGCCCAGTCGCCAGCGTCAGGCCGAAGAGCGTCAGGGTGTTGATCGAGAAGCCGAAGGACTTCACGAAGGCGAAGGTGCCGACGAGCGAGACGGGCAGCGTCAGGCCGGTGATCAGCACGCTGCGCCAGCCGTGGAGGAAGAGGAAGATCACCCCTATCACCAGGGCGATCGCCGCGGCGAGGGTGATCACCACCTCGCGAATCGACTCCCGCACTGCAAGGGTGGTGTCGGTCGCCGGCTTGAACTCGAGGCCGGGCGGGAACTGCTTCGACAGCCGGGTCATTTCCCGCAACACCTCGTCCCGAACGTCGAGGGCGTTGGCGCTCGGCAGCTGAAAGATCCCCAGGCCGACCGCGGTGCGGCCGCCGAAGCGGAGCAGCTGCCCATAATTCTCCGCGCCCAGCTCGCAGCGGCCGACGTCACGGATCCGCACCACCTCACCCGAGGGCGAGCGGGAGAGGACGATGTCCGCGAACTCCGAAGGCTCCACCAGCCGGCCCCGGGCACGCACGGCGATCTGGTACGGCTGGTCGGCGCGCGAAGGCGGCTGCCCCACCTGCCCCGCCGCGACCTGAATGTTCTGCTCGGCGAGCGCACGGATGACGTCCTGCGCGGTGAGCCGCCGCCGCGCCAGCTGGGTCGGGTCGAGCCAGAGGCGCATCGAGAACTTCCGTTCCCCGAAGATCCGCACCTCGCCCACGCCTTTGATTCGCTTGAGCGCGTCACGGAGGTTGACGTCGGCGTAGTTGGAGAGGAACAGAGCGTCGTAGCGATCGTCCGGGCTGAACAGCCCCATGCTCATCAGCAGCTGGCTCGAGGCCTTGGCGACGACGACGCCGGTCTGGTTCACCTGCGCCGGGAGCCGCGACGACGCGCGCCCGACGCGGTTCTGCACGTCGACGGCCGCGACCTCGATGTCCCGCCAGGGCTCGAAGGTGACGGTGATCGACGAGACGCCGTCGTTGCCGCTGGCCGAGTTCATGTACCGCATGCCCTCGACGCCGTTGAGTTCCTGCTCGAGAGGCACGGTGACCGCGCTCTCGACGACGTCGGAGCTGGCGCCGACGTAGGTGCTGGTGACGGTGACCTGGGGCGGCGCGAGGTCCGGGTACTGCGCGATCGGGAGCGTGGGAATCGCCATCAGCCCGAGCAGGGTGATGATCGTCGAGCACACCGCCGCGAAGATCGGCCGCTTGATGAAGAAGTCGACGAACACGGCCGGCTACTCTCCCTTCGGCGGCTTCGCTTTCCCGGCCTGGGCCTGCCCCGGTTCCTTCGCGGTGATCGCCGCTCCGTCGCGCAGCGCCTGCATCGAGGAGACGGCGATCCGATCTCCGGCGACCAGCCCACTCTCGACGACGTAGCTCGACTCGCCCAGCGGCCCGAGCTTCACCGGGCGGCGCGCGACCACCGTCTTCCCGTCTTTCTCGGTGACGGCGAAGACGAACGTCTGGCCGCTCTGCCGGGTGACCGCGAGCGCGGGGACCTGGAGCGCCGAGCTGACCCCGTAGACCAGCCGGGCCCGGACCAGCTCGTTGGGCCGCAGGCCGACGGTGTTGCGAAACGCCGCCTTGACGTCGACCAGCTGGCTCTTCCCTTCAGCCTGCGGAGCGATGAAGTAGATCGGCGCGGTGAGCAGCACCTCGCCGTTGGGCTTGAGCAGCTCGATCGGGAGCTCGGGGTGGACCCGCCGGGCGCGCTCCGCCGGCACCGAGAGACTGACCTCGAGGACATCGGCCTGCGCCACCGTCGTCAGCGGCGTCGAGGCGGTGACGAAGTCGCCGACCCGCACCACCACGTCCCCCACCGTGCCGTCGAAGGGCGCGCGCACCTCGAAGTACTGCAGCTGCACCTTGCGCTGGCTGACCTGCGCCGCGGTCGATTGGCTCGACGCCTGCGCCGCCTCGACCGCTGCTTGCGCCCGTTCGAGCTCCTGCGCGCTGACGAGGCCTTCCTTGTAGAGCGACTGCGTCCGCGCCAGCGTGCGCTGGGCGAGGTCGAGGCCAGAGCTCGCCGACTGGTGCTGCGCCTGGGCGCTCTCGAGCGCCGCCGATTCCTGCCGGGCGTCGACCTCGAGCAGCGTCGTCCCCGCGTCCACCTGGGCGCCGGGGCGGACGAGGATCTAGCGCACGTAGCCGGCGACC
>JAYVRT010000772.1:0-4149 GCA_043776025.1 Archangiaceae bacterium
GCGGTGAAGATGCTGATCGCCCCGATCGTCTTCGCGACGGTGGTGACCGGGATCGCGAAGATGGGCGATCTGAAGAAGGTCGGGCGGGTCGGGCTCAAGTCGCTCGTCTACTTCGAGGTGCTGAGCACGATCGCGCTGATCATCGGGCTAATCGTCGGCAAGGTGATCGCCCCCGGCGAGGGGATGAACGTCGACGTCTCGAAGCTCGATACCAGCGGGATCTCTGGCTACACCAACACCGCGGCGCAGCACCACAGCACCGCCGAGTTCATCCTCAACGTCATCCCCAAGGACGTCGCCGACGCCTTCGCCAAGGGCGAGATCCTCCAGGTCCTGTTCTTCTCGATCCTCTTCGGGATCGCGCTCGCCTCGCTCAAGGAGAAGGGCGCGCGGATGCTGCACTGGCTCGAAGATCTGACCCACGTGCTGTTTCAGATCGTCGCGATCGTGATGCGCTTCGCGCCGATCGGCGCCTTCGGGGCGATGGCCTTCACCGTCGGCAAGTTCGGCATCGCCACGCTGCTGAGCCTCGGGAAGTTGATCGGAACCTTCTACGCGACGAGCGCGTTGTTCGTGGTGCTCCTGCTCGGCCTGGTGCTTCGCTGGGCGGGGGTGGGGCTCTTCAATTTTCTCCGCTACCTGAAGGAGGAGATCCTGATCGTCCTCGGGACCTCGTCCTCGGAATCGGCGCTCCCGTTGATGATGCGCAAGCTCGAGCAGCTCGGGTGCTCCAAGCCGGTGGTCGGGCTGGTGGTGCCGATGGGCTACTCCTTCAACCTCGACGGGACCTCGATCTACCTGACGCTGGCGACCCTGTTCGTCGCCCAGGCCACCAACACCCCGGTGACGCTGGCGGAGGAGCTCGAGATTCTCGCGGTCCTGTTGCTGACGTCGAAGGGCGCCGCGGCGGTCACCGGGGGTGGCTTCATCACGCTCGCGGCGACACTCTCGGTCGTCGGGAATATCCCCGTCGCGGGGCTGGTGCTGCTGCTCGGCGTCGACCGCTTCATGTCCGAGGCCCGGGCGATCACCAACCTCATCGGCAACGGCGTCGCGACCATCGCGGTCTCGAAGTGGGAACAGGAGTTCGACCTGGCGACGGCGCGGCGCGTCCTCGACGGAAGGTTCGCCCGCTCGAGCTCAGGCGCCGGCCCGTTGCGCAGCAGCGTCGCGGTGGCTCAGGAACCGGTGAGCCACTGCCTCCAGGAGCCATCGACCACCCGCCGCACGACATGAATCAGCGCCTGGGTGTGATCCAGGTCTGACGGGAGGTCGATCTGCGGTGCGTTGGGAACACCGACGCGCGGATCATTGGGCAGGTGGCCGTCGCGCGGTTCCATCACCGAGTCGCTGGGGGCGAAGCTGCGCAAGTGCACCACCCGCACTCCTGGCGCGGCGGGTGGGTACGAAGCGATCGCGGTTCCAAGATCTCGGGCGAGCATGCGCTGCTGCCGACCTTCGGGGTCGCCAGGCAGATGCCCGGTGCCGGCCAGGGGCGAGGCAACGGTGAAAATCACGACGGGCGAGCGCACCAGACTGGCTGCGTGGCTTGCGACCACTCCTCCGGCGCTGTGCGCGATGACCAGGATGCGTCCGCTCGACCCAGAGAGGCACTGAGCCAGTTGGTTGAGGCCTGACGCCAGCCGGGCGGCCACGCCATCTCGGTCTTCGTACGGCATCCACCGCAACATGAACAACGACGCGGGGCCCCAATCCATCAAGATCGGCACCGACGCTTCCATTTCCGCGCCGTCACCCGAAATGCCATGCACCAGCACGATGATCGGCTTCGAGGCGTCGCGCTGACGGCGCTCGAGCTCCTCGCAGGGCAACCCATAGCTCCCCAGCGCCAGCATCTCGAACCGGTCTTGATAGGCGTCGGGGGTCTTGGGGGGACGGTCGGCACGAAACCACCCGCTCTTGCCTCTCTGGTCGCCGAGCGACTTCGGCGGGTAGCACCCGCTGAGCAGCAACAGCCAGGGCGCGGTTACGGCGAGCACCCAGCGAGGTCTGCGAGCGTTCGAACTCACGCCGCGGGAGGGTAGCAGCAGTCCTCGGCCCGCGGCATCGGTCAAGGGCCCGAATGGGGCACCTGATTCAGCGCGACCGGCTTGGTTCGTCGAGTGGCGCGGATGTTGATCATCTCGACGAAGAGGCTGAACGTCATCGCGCCGTAGATGTACCCCTTGGGGATGTGCACGCCGAAGCCCTCGGCCACCAACACCAATCCGATCATCAACAGGAATGAGAGCGCGAGGACCTTGACCGAGGGGTGCCGCTCGACGAACGCGCTGATCGCTTTGCCCAGCAGCAGCATCACCACCAGCGCGATCACGTTCGCGGCGACCATCACGCTGACGTACTCGGTCATGCCCACCGCGGTGATCACGCTGTCGATCGAGAACACCGTGTCGAGGACGACGATCTGCAGCAGCACGGCGCCGAGGGTCGCGGTGGCCTTCGACTCGACCGCGGGCGCGTCGGCGGCCTCGAGCTTGTGGTGAATCTCCTTGGTCGCTTTGTAGAGAAGAAAGACCCCACCGCCGAGGAGGATCAGCGCCTTTCCAGAGAACCCCTTCCCCGCGAGCTCGAAGATCGGCTGGTCGAGCTTCACCACCCAGGAGAGCATCGCCAGCAACCCCAGCCGCGAGATGAACGCCCCCGCCAGGCCAATTCTGCGCGCCTGCTCCCGCTGCTCCAGTGGCAGACGGCCCGCCAGAATGGCGATGAAGATGATGTTGTCGACCCCAAGCACGACTTCGAGCAGGGCGAGGGTGGCGAGGCTCAACCAGGTTTGCGGTGACGCGAGCAGCTCGAGCATGGACACAAATATGCCGCCTCGGGCGGTGGCGCGCCACGGCCTCGGAAACACTGCCCGACCGGCGTGACTTCCCGTTGGGAGTAGATCGCCCCCCGGGCTGGTACGTTCCAACGCAGGCATGAAGCGAACCGCGCTGATCCTCGCCGTCGCAGCCGTGCTCCTCGCGGCTGCCGGGCTCTTGCGGCTGGCCGAGGCCAATGCGGCTCCCCGGGGGCTCAACCTGGTGGTGGTGGTCGACCGGCAAGTCTCCGCGGACCGAATGCAGCTCGTGAAGCAGGCGCTCAAGGAACTGGTCGCCGCGCTCGGCCCCCTCGACCGGCTGGGGTTGATCGCCGTCGGAGACGACCTGCTCACCCAGTCGGGAAGCGACGAGCTTCCCCGTGGACAGCCGATGCTGCTGCGGTGGATTGACGGACTCGAGGCAGGAAGAGGGACGATGGAGATCGGCCTCGGCCCTCCGCTGGAGATGGCCGACGGGCTGCTCGGCCTGACAAAGAGCGATCGCGCCCCGCGGATCGTCCTCGTCTCCGATGGTGTCCATGTCCCGGGGTTCGTCTCCAACGCCGTGCTCAGGGCGCGGGTGATCGAGCTCAAGCGCCGGGGAATCCGGGTCGACGCGCTCTCTCCCGGCCAGCCCCTGCAGCGGCCGCCGCTCGAGGCCCTGGCGGAGCTCGGCGGTGGGCGGTTGCTGGTGCTGCACCTGGCCGCTGACGTCAGGGGCTTGATCGTCGAGCAGAAATGAAGGTCGTCCCCGGCCGTTCGTCTGTTAACTGGAGGCGACGATGGTCCACCTGATGATGCTCTTGCTGGTCTCGCAGCCCAAGGCGCTCGAGCCCAAGCCCGTTGACCCCAAGCCGGCGGCGCCGGTGAAGGCCGCGCCCGCGCCGATGAGCCCCGAGGTGAAGGCGCTCGTCGATCGGATGCAGAGCTTCTACGAGAAGACCACCGACTTCACCGCCGACTTCAAGCAGGACTACACCTACAAGGCCTTCAAGCGGACCCAGACGAGCACCGGCAAGGTCACCTATCGCAAGCCGGGGCTGATGCGCTGGGAGTACGCCAAGCCCTCGCCGAAGTCGTTCGTGCTCGCCGGCGACAAGGTCTACGCCTACGACCCGGAGGCGATGACGCTGACGAAGATGGCGGTCGCCACCAGCCAGCTGTCGGCCTCGGTGACGTTCCTCTTCGGCCAGGGAAAGCTCGCCGACGAGTTCTCGATCGCGAAGAAGGACTGCAAGGACTGCAAGGGCACGCTGCTCGAGCTCTCGCCGCTCAAGCCCGACCCGCGGTTTCAGAAGGTGCTGCTCGAGGTCGACCCGAAGACGGCG
>JAYVRT010000773.1:0-4146 GCA_043776025.1 Archangiaceae bacterium
GCCCGCGCCTGGCGGCCGTTCCGCTTTCAGAACCTCGAGAAGATCTCCCGCCTGCAGCAGCAGCTGGCCCGCCGGCTGGAGTGGATGCTGCCGGGCATCGGCCCCACGGGAGAGGTGAGCGAGAGCGTCCGCAAGCGGCTGCACGAGATGTTCGAGGAGGAGGTCTCCCTCAACGTCGAGTACGTGCACGTCGTCACCCCGAAGAACCTGCGGCGGTACGTCGGCGAGCCGACCTTCCTCGCGGTGCTCGCGCCCCAGCCGAACAAGACCCGCGGCTTCCTCGAGGTCGAGGTCGGCCTCGCCCACGTGGCGATCGACATGCTGCTCGGTGGCGCCGGTGAAGCGGTGTCGCTGCGGCCCCTGACCGACATCGAGGAAGGGGTGATGGGGTACGTGCTGATCGAGACGCTCAAGGCGCTCGCGCCCAGCCTCGACCCGTCGCTGCCCCGCCTTCGGCTCGAGGGCATCTGCCGCGGCTTCGACGAGGCGGTGCAGCTGCTCGGCGACGAGACCCACCTGGCGGTGGTGCAGCTCAAGGCGGTGTTCGGGCAGCACTCCGGCTACGTGCGGCTGTTCATCCCCGCCGCGGTGCTCGCCACCGCCAACCCGCCGCCCGACTCGGCGATCCGCAAGGCGCGGCGCGCGGCCGACGCGGAGCACAACCTCGGGCGGCTCTCGACGGTGAAGAACTTCCTGCGGGCGGAGATCGGCCAGATGGCGATCTCCAGCGCCGACCTGGTGCAGCTGCGGGAGCGCGACGTGATCCTCGTCGAGCAGCTCACCGCGCGGCCGGACCGGGGTGAGGGCGGCACCGCGAAGCTGCGGGTCGGCCTCGGCCGGGCGGGCTTCGCCGAAGCGGAGATCCTCCTCGAGGACAACCGGTTCAAGGCGAAGATCACCGGCTTCGTCATGGGCGAGGGCGGCCAGGTCGCCAACGCCGAGCAGGAAGAGAGCCCTGAGGCCGGCGCCGCCGCGCCGGGCGAGGCGACGGAAGGGTTGGCCACTGAGGCCCTGGGCAGGTCAGCGCGGGTCGGCGACGGGCCGGACGAGTCGACCAACCCCGGGCTGGATGCACGAGGAGGCGACGTGGACGAGACGGGCAAGAGCCAGGAAGGTGCCGAGCTGCTCAACGATATTCCGCTCCAGATCGCGGTCGAGCTGGCCCGGGTTCCGGTGAGCGCCGAGGAGGTCGTCTCGCTCAAGGTCGGGCTGGTAATCGACCTCAACCGGATGCCGGGTGAGCCGATCGATCTGTCGGTGAACGGCAAGGTCGTCGCCCGCGGCGAGCTGGTGGAGATCGAAGGCAACCTCGGGGTTCGTGTCCTCTCGCTCGCCGGGTAGCTAAGGCGGCCCGCTCATGGCCAAGCCCCCGGGGATTGACTACCCTTGAGCACCTCATGCGCAGGGCTGCAGTCCTTCTCGCCATCACCGGCTGTCTGATCGTGCTCTCGGCGTCCGCTGAGGAGCCGGCGCCCGTGCTCGAGCCGTGGCGCGAGCTGGCACCGCCCCCGTCCGCGGTCGAGTCGGCCGCGATCCCCGAGCCCACCGCCGCCGCGGTCGATGCGCTCCAGGTGCCCCGGCACGATCCTGCCGAGCCCGCGCCCAGCGAAGAGCTGAGCCTGGGGTGGACCCTGGTGCGCACGGTGCTGGTGCTGGGGATCGTGATCCTCTCCGTCTACATCACGCTGAACTTCGGGCTGCGACGGCTGCTGGGCATCGCCGCGGTGCCGCGGGGGCCGGGCGTGGTCCAGGTCGTCGAGCGGATCCCGCTCGATCAGAAGCGGGCGATGTTCGTCGTCAAGGCCGCCGGCGAGTACCTGCTGATCGGCGGCGGCGATGGCGCGCTCCAGCTGATCGCCAAGCTCGACTCCGCCGAGGTGGAGAAGCTGCACCGCCAGGCGCCCCCCAGCCTCACGCTCAGCCCGCTGCTGCAGAAGCTGCTCAAGCGGCGCGACGCGCCCGATGTGCCCGCGCCCCCGGCGCCCGGAGACAACCCATGAGCAGGCTCCACCCCCGCCAGCGGATGATCCTCTGGATCTTCTCGGTGGCGATGGCGCTCACCCCCGCGGTCGCCTTCGCCCAGCGGCTCAAGCAGATCACCGGAATCAAGACCGAGACCCCGGCTGCCAACGCAATGGCGGGCGATCAGATCAGCAACCGGCCGCTGGTGCTGATGATCGCGCTCGCCGCGCTCGGCCTCGCCCCGTTCGTGCTGATGATGGTCACGAGCTTCGTGAAGATCTCGGTGGTGCTCTCGATCGTCCGCACCGCGATGGGCACGCAGCAGATCCCGCCGACACAGGTGATCACCGGCCTGGCGATCATCCTCACCGTCTACATCATGGCCCCGGTCGGCCAGGAGATGTACCGGGTCGCGGACCCCGAGGCGTTCAAGTCGGGCGACATGATGTCCCAGCAAACGGTGGAGCAGATGTTCGAAGCCGGCAAGCGCGCCAAGGAGCCGCTGCGGGCGTTCTTGATGAAGAAGGTCACCACCAAGGACCGTTCGTTGTTCTTCAGCCTCTCGATGAAGATGCGCAAGGTCGAGGACCGCGAGGGGATCACCGACAAGGACTTCTTGATCCTCGTGCCCGCGTTCGTCGTCTCCGAGCTGAAGGAAGCCTTTCAGATCGGGTTCTTGCTCTTCGTGCCCTTCATCGTGATCGACATCGTGGTCGCGAACATCTTGCTCGCCCTCGGCATGTCGATGCTCTCTCCGACGACGATCTCCCTGCCGTTCAAGCTGTTGCTGTTCGTGATGATCGACGGCTGGTACCTGATCTCGAAGGGCCTGGTCATCGGGTACCTGTAAGGAGCGCGCGGATGCAACAGATCACCTACATCACCCAGGAAGCGCTCTTTTTGATCCTGATCTGCTCCGGGCCGCCGGTGATCATGAGCCTCGTGGTCGGCTTTGGCGTCTCGGTGTTCCAGGCGACCACCCAGATCCAGGAGCAGACGCTGTCGTTCGCTCCGAAGGTGGTGGTCGTCTTCGGGGTGCTCGGGCTGTCGGGAGCGTGGATTGGCGCCCAGCTGATGCGCTTCACCTTCCACATCTTCGACCGCTTCCCCACGATGCTCGGCAAATGACGGTCGCCGACATGCTGCTGCAGATGAAAGCCGAGCTCGGCTTTCAGGCCGACTTCACCCACGTGCTGGTGACGATGGCGCTGCTGCTGCTTCGGGTGTTGCCGGTGATCATCTTGACGCCGATGATCGGCGGCGAGACCTCGCCCACGGAGGTGAAGCTCGGCCTCGGGCTGACCCTGGCGCTGACGATCTTCCCCAGCATCGCCGACCGGGTTCAATTCATCCCCACCAGCCCGCTGATCTTCACCGCGCTGCTGCTCAAGGAGTTGTTCGTCGGCTACTGCCTCGCCTTCATCGTCGGCCGGGTGTTCGACGCCGCGTCCGCCGCCGGGCAGATCATGGACAACATGTCCGGCAGCAACTCGGCCCAGATGCAGGTACCGTCGATTGGCCAGAGCGTCTCGCTCTATTCGGCCTTCAAGCTGCAGATCTTCATCACCCTCTTCCTCACCCTCGACGGGCACCACCTGGTGATCCGGGCGCTGGGCGAGAGCTTCGCCACCATTCCGCTGGAGAGCTTTCCCCAGTTCCACCACGGCACCTGGGCGTTCTTCGAGCTGATGATGCAGGTGTTCGCTGACCTGCTCCGGGTCGGGCTGGCGCTGTCGGCCCCGGTGATGCTGGCCACCTTCCTCACCGACATGGCGCTGGGGATGATCAACCGGGTCGCGCCCCAGGTGCAGGTCTTCTTCGTCGCGATGCAGATCAAGCCGGCGGTGACGGTGCTGGTGTTGATCACCTCGCTCCACCTGATCCTCCTGCGCGGCAAGGACGAGTTCGGGCACATGTTCGTCGTGCTGCGCAAAGCCATCTGGTTGCTGGGGTGACCGATGGCCGATGAAGGCGGCGAAAAAACAGAAGAACCGTCGGAAAAGAAGATTCAGGACGCCCGCAAGCAGGGCAACGTCCCGAAGAGCAAAGATCTCACCGGGGTCTTCGTCTTCCTCGTCGGCTTGAGCATCGTCAAGTCCACGTGGCCCAACGTCGAGCTCAAGATCCGCGAGCTGTTCATGTTCACCATCGAACACGTGAGCAACCCCGTCGATCTCGAGCGGG
>JAYVRT010000774.1:0-14920 GCA_043776025.1 Archangiaceae bacterium
GAGGAACTGGGCGAACTCGCGTTCGAGCGCTCGGACCTCGGGCGCGAAGGGGCCCGAGAGCACCCCCCGATTGAGCACCCGCAGCACCGCCTCGCGCTCGGGCGCACCGAGAATGGGCCACTTGACGTGCTGGCCCGGCCCGATGCGCGGCTTCCCTGCAGTCACGGCGCTTTGACTCCCGTTCAGCCGGTGGCGCGGCGGCCGACGACCTGGAGCTTCTCGACGTGGGCGAGCTTGCCCTTCGCCGCGGCCTGGGCCCAGTGGGTGAGCAGGTCGTTCTGCTTGAACAGGTCGTGCATCGCCCGCTCACCCTCGGTGTGGTACGGCGCCTTGAAGAACACCGACAGCTGGCGCTGGATGCCCTTGTCGCCGACCTTCTTCGCCGAGTCGAGCAGGCGGACCATGTCGAGCACCAGCGGCGCCGCAAGGATCGAGTCCTTGCAGAGGAAGTTGACCTTCAGCTGCATCCGCTCACCGAGGAAGCCCTCGATGTCGATGTTGTCCCACGCCTCTTTCGCGTCGCCGCGGGGCGGGTAGTAGTGGATGTGGACCTGGTGGTTGGCGACCTTGTAGCCAAGGATGTCGTCGAGCACCGACAGCTTCGAGGTGATCTTGGTCTTGTTCGACTCCGGGTCGTTGAGGACCAGGCCGTCGTTGTTGCCGAGGATGTTCGTCGAGTACCAGCCCTCGACCTTGAACTCGCGGATCGCGAACGCCGGAGCGAGCACCGTCTTCAGCAGGGTCTGGCCGGTCTTCCCGTCCTCGCCGCAGATCGGGACGCCCATGTCCTCGGACAGCTTCTCGAGGGCGGGGATCTTGGTGAGGCTGGGGGTGAAGTTCGCGTGCGGTGAACCGGTCTTGCACGCGACGTAGAGCATCTTCATCGACGGCGAGATGCGGGGGTCGGACGCGTCGAGGCCGGCCTCGAAGGCGGCGATCGTCTTGTGGACGTCGGAGACCTCGGTGAACTTCTCAGTCGAGGTGAGGTTCACCACCACGACGCGCTCGAGCTTCTTCTCCTTCTTGAAGGTCTCGATGTTCTGCGCAAGGATCTTCACCTCGTCGCGGAAGCTGGAAGCGCCGACGACGTTCTTCCCGCCCATGCTGTGGAGGAACTTCGACGAGGCGACGCCCGGCCAGGGCTTGACCGCGTTGAGCTCGTCCTTGACCTGGTCGAGCAGGTGCTTGGGGATGACGCCGTGGCTCAGCGCCGCCTCGTAGACGCTGTCGTGGCGAAGATCCCAGCCGCCGAAGACGAGGCCGTCGAGCGGGACGCAGTCCAGGGACTTGCCGATCGCACCTTCGGTCATCATTCCGTTGCGGGGAACGAGCCCCTTCTTCATCAGGGCGACGCCCGCGATGACAGTGGTGGCGACGGCGCCGTTCGAGCCAACGATGCAAACTCCAAGTGAATTGCTCACGTGTGGTACCCCTTGTTACGAATTCGGCTGCGCGAAACTACGCAGCAGTTCTCTACGGCCTTCATCGACGATTCTGGGAAACTTGTTCTGCACGCTGTTCATCCCGAGCGTGGTCATGAAGCGCCGGGTCGACCCCTGCGCCAACGCGACCACGACCGGGGCGAGGATCGCGACGTCCTTCGCCCGGTGCTCGCGGTACACCCGATTCTGCGAGCACAGCTCCTTGTCCACCGCGTTGGTGAATAACTGGAGGTCGGTCGGCGCGCGATCGAACTCGCAGAAGAAGATGTAGCGGCCCTTGGCGGTGCCATCGATGCCGACCTCGGAAGACGCGGCGAAGTCGATCAGCGAGCAGGGCTGGTTGCGGCTGGCCTCGGTGACGGCGCGCTCGAGCTCGAGCGAGGTCGTCAGCTCCTGGGTCACCGAGAGCACGCCCGCGGTGCGGCCGGCGAACTCCATGCGGTGGGGGAAGATCGAGGAGAAGCGGATCACATCACCGATGTAGTAACCGGCGAGGCCCGACGAGGTGGTGAGCGCGACCGAGTAGTCGACGTTGGGCTCGACCTTCCACAGCGGCAGCCGCGTCGGGTTGGGCTTGCCGTGCTCGCTGCGGGGGATGAACTCGAAGAAGACTCCGCGGTCGGGGATCATCATCATCCCCGGGTCGTCGAGCCGATCGGTCGCGGCGAAGAGGCCACCCTCGGTGGCGTTGTAGTTGTCGATCAACACGATGGGCCGGCCTACGCGATCCTGGATGATCTTGCGGTACGGCTCGGCGTGGACTCCCCCGCCGATCAGGACGCGGAGGTTTGGCCAGATCTCGCTGACGGTGTCTACCTTTCGTCCGCGCGCCCGGGCGGCGGCGATAACGCGATCGAATAGGATCGAGAACCAGCAGGTGGTGCCGGTGAGGCCGCGGACGTCGTGGTCGAGGTAGCTCTCGGCCATCGTCGACAGCTTGCGATCGTAGTCCTCGATGTCGCGCACCGCGGGAAGCGGCAGCTGCATCCGCCGGGCGACCCACGGCACGTGCAGCTGCATGATCCCGGGGTTGCTGGCGACGCCGACGGGGCCCTCGCGCTTGACGATTCCCGGAGGGAGCAGCCCGAGAATGTAGCCGCCGGTGAGCGACCGATCGTTGGTCAGATCGAGGTAGCGGGCGATCACGTCGAAGCCGGCACGCTGCTGCCAGCGGATCTGCTCCATCGAGATCGGGAGGAACTTGTTGAGCGCCGCGGTGCTCGAGGTGCCCGACGACTGCCCGTAGTAGGGGATCAGCCCGGGGTAGAGGACGTTGGTCGCGCCGTTGCGCATCCGCACCAGGTCCGCCTCGAAGTCGGCGTAGGTGCGCAGTGGCACGCGATCTTTGAAGTCGCGGTAGGAGCGCACGCTGCCCAGCGAGTGCTTGCGGCCGAACTCGGTCTGCGCCGTCTTCTCGCAGTGGGCGAGCAGCGTCGCCTCCTGCGCGCGCTGCAGCCCTTCGATCGAACCCGCGGTGCGGTTCCATTGGGCGACGCGCAACTTGGCTGCGGCCCACATCGCGGGGCCGGTGATTGCAGAGCCTGAAACAGTGTCTAAACGAATGGTGACCGCCTGCGTTACTTGAGGGCGGCGGACCCTACAAGCGGCCCGAAGCCGGGGTCAAATCCGTTTGGAAGATTGTCCGCGCAACGCTTTACGCAGTGAGAACGGCCTTGCGCAGTGGCTTTCTAGGGGCGGCCGGGCGCAGAAGCATCGGCGGGCGCAGCGCCGACCGCCGGGCCGGGCTTGGGGCGCGCCAGCTCGGCCGTGATCCGTTCGGCGGCGCGTTTTTGGGCCTCGCGCTCGACGTTCTTGAAGGTGTCGCCGACACCCCGGGCGTTGGCGCGGTTGGCGGCGGAGACGGGAATCGAGCCGCCGATCTCCGCGCTGAACTTGTAGACCAGGTGCGACGACTTGCCGTCGGGCAGCGGCGTCACCAGCCAGCTGCCCTCGCTGATCTGCAGCCGCACCACGTTGGAGCGGTTGGGCGTCTTGTTGGGCACCGCGAACCAGTGGTTGGCGAACGCGCCCTGGGCGTCCTTGGCCGCGTCGCGATCGAGGTAGCACTTGTGGATGAAGTCCCGCGAGGAGATCACCGGCAGATCGAGGCGGCTGTAGATGTACTTTGCGCCGTCGGCCTCGGGGGAGCCGATCTCCCGTGCCTCGACGAGGTAGGGCATGAACTGGGTGAAGCGCCTGACGTCGGTGAGCGCGCTCTGGATGTCGACCGGGAGCGCGGCGATGTCTCCCTCGGCCCAGACCTCTTTGACCTCGGTGCCGGCGCGGGCGCGGGTCTTGACCACCACCGGCTCGGTCTGGGTCGTCTCCCAGGCGTCCTCGGCGAAGGCGGCGGTTGAAAGCACCAGCGCGGCGCAGCACGCGGATCGAAGCAGGGGCTGAACCAGAAGTGTACGCACGATGACCTTCCTTTCTCCTAATGACGTCGCCTGACCGTCCTTATTCCACACCCTGCCCCCGGGCTCCACGGGGCGCTGACCGCGGTGCGGCGCGCGCTGACGAAGCGGTGGGGCTTTCGCGGTGGCGCCCGGGGCATCTGCCTTGTGCCGGACATGCCGAGGAGGCGCGAGATGTGCGTTCGACCGCTGGCCGATTCGCTGCCGGCGCGATCGGGGTGGCGCGGTATGGTCGCGGCGATGACGCGCCTGAGCAAGCCGCTGTTGTTGGCCGCCCTGGTCGGTTCGGCCGCGGCGCTCGCCCAGACCTGCCCGCAGCGCTCGGGGCTGGCGGGGCGCTCCGACGCGCAGCGGCTCCGCTTCCTCTCCTCGCAGCTGGCGGCCGAGGCGGCGCGGGGCGACACCTGGACCCACGCATGGGGCGCGGGCTACGCCGGGCTGACCGTCGTCCAGCTGGCCGCCTCACCGCTGATCGTCGAGTCGGACAAGATCGAGTGGTACGTCGGCGCGCTCTCGTCGGCGATCGGCGTCGCCTTCGTCACCATCGACCCGCTGGAGGTGATCGAGGCCGGGCCGGTCTTCCAGCGCCGCGCCGGCTGGGCCCACGCGCCGGATGAGATCTGCGCCTTGATCGCCGAGGGCGAAGGGCTGATGCAGCGCGGCGCTGGGGCGGAGCAGCAGAGCCGCCGGTGGTACATGCACGGCGCGAACGTGGCGCTCAACCTTGGGCTCGGGCTGATCCTCGGCCTCGGCGTCGGGCACTGGGTCGCGGCGGCGGTGAACGTCGTCGTCGGGGTCGCGCTCGGCGAGCTGACGATCTTCACCGCGCCCGATCGGCTGATCTCCGCCTGGGCCGAGTACCAGCAGGGCGAGCTGGGCGAAGCATCGGCGCCGCTGTCGTTCAAGCTCGTGCCGATGGTGCGGCCCGACGCCGCCGGGCTCGCGCTGGCGGTGAGGTTCTAGGCCTACGAGCCGCTCAAGCAGGCCCCGCGCGCCGCCGCCGCGCCTGGGGCATGATCAGCCGATGGGCCCCCGGGCGATCGCGCTGGCCATCGTTGTCGTCGCGAGCGCCTGCGGGAGATCCGACGTCTACCGGCCGAAGGTGGTCGCTCCCTGCGCGAGCCTGGGGACCAGCCGCCCCTGCCAGACTGTCTGTGGCGCGGGTCGACGGCTTCTGGACGCAGTGCAGTGCGCCGAGGCCGTCGCTGCCGCCGTCGAGCATCGATCTGACCGGGACGGTGCGCGACTTTCACCAGGCGCATCCGGACTTCGAGAAGGCGGCGGGCGACGATCGCGGCCTGGTGCAGGCGGCGCTCGGCGTCGACGGCGAGCCGGTGTACGCCCACGGCGGTTCGACGCTGACCGTCAGCGGGCCCCCGTCGTTCGCGCAATGGTTCCACGACACCCCCGGCGTCAACCAGGCGGCGCCGCTGGCGCTGAAGCTGATTCGCACCTCGCAGACGCCGCTGGTCTATTCCTTCGCCGACGGAGCCTTCTTTCCCATCGACGATCGGTTGTTCGGCAACGAAGGGAACAACCACAACTTCCACTTCACCCTCGAGCTCCACACCGAGGTCGAGTACCGCGGCGGCGAGACGCTTCGCTTCGAAGGGGACGACGATCTGCTCGTCTTCGTCGGCGGTAACCTGCAGATCGACCTCGGGGGCACGCACCGCGCTGAGTCGGCGTTCATCGCGCTGGATCAGCTCGGCCTCAACGCGGGCGGCGTCTACCCGCTCGACGTCTTCTTCGCCGAGCGGCACACCAGCGAGTCGAGCCTGCGCATCGACACCACCAACGCGCGCTTCGTCCAGTGCCCTTAGAAACAAAGAAAGCCCTCCCGGCTGGGCCGAGAGGGCTTCCTTTGAGCAAAACGTTAGAGGGTTACTTGGCGACCTGGTGACCGGCGTTGGTCTCGGCAGGCGACACCGGGCAGATCATCTCGAGCTGCAGGGTGACGAAGTGGGAGTTCGACGAGGCGATGGTGACGATGCCCGCCGAGGTGCACTGCATGTCGGCGTGATCCCACATCTTCGAGCTGGCCTTCTCAACCGCCTTGAGGCGGTCGTCGGCCTGCTTCACGAGGGTGTCGCGGTGCTTGTCGAGGTCCTTCTCGACGCTCCAGGACTCATCGCCGCCCTTGATCTCGAAGCCTTCTGCCTGCGCACCCGGATCGTACTTCGGCTGGGCGAGCAGGTACTCCCGCAGCGCCTTGAAGCAGCCGTTGGCGCGGGTGATGCGCGCGTCCGCGTCCTGGCCACCGACGTCGGCGAAGATTTCGGCCGAGCCGCCCGTGTACCACTTGAGGTTGTCCTTGCTGCTCGGCGCGGTGTAGCCGCTGATCTTGAACCCGCAGCCGGCGGTGGCGCCGATCTTCTTCAGGTCCGCGAACGCCTTGGTCAGCTGCGCGGCGGCGCCGTCAAAGTTGCCGCCGTGGCCCTTGATGCTGCAGCCGATGGTGCCGTGATCCGGCGCAACCTCGATCGAGGTCTGGATCTTCATCTCGCGCTCGCCGAGGCCGATCTTGACGAGGTCGCCGACCGCGTACGGGCCGTACACGGGCGGAACGCGCGGGCCGCCGAGGCCCCCGCCGCTGAGCAAGCCGCCGCCGCCGCCCAACAGGCCGCAGCCAGACGTCATCAAGAGAACGACAACAGCGGACACGACCGGGTGAAAGCTGGGAATTTTCATGGGCCGGGAACCTACCTATCCTGAGCCGCCTAGCAATTTGAAAATGCAGGTTCTGTGAACTTCATGA
Organism: Archangiaceae bacterium; assembly: GCA_043776025.1. GTDB lineage: Bacteria > Myxococcota > Myxococcia > Myxococcales > Myxococcaceae > JAYVRT01. The sequence continues at coordinate 6,615 of JAYVRT010000774.1, forward strand.
GCGTTTGTTTCTGGACACGCCCGGCAGCATCAATGATGGCGACGGGACTTCGACGGGCCCCTGCGGACGGTCGGCTCGAGAGGTTGACCTCTGCGATCGGCGCGGCGCTCAGGCGCTCGCCCGGGCCCCTACCCGGTGAAGGGGCGCATGCGAGTGAACGAGCGGATTGCCGCGGAAGAAGAACTCGAGCTTGCGTTCGAGCTCCTGGGCGCGGGTGAGGCCAATCAGGTGCCCCCCGTTGAGGAAGCGGGTCACGCTGGCGCCCGGGTAGGTGTTGACCAGCGCGTCCTGCTCGCGGCGGCTGAAGCCACCGTCGTCGTTGGCGAGGAGCAGCAACACCCGGCCGGGCCCGGGCACGCGCTCGCGCAGCCGGTAGGCGTGGCGATCCCCGAAGAGATCCCCGAGCAGCCGCAGCGGGCTGAGCGCCGACTCACGGGTGTGCCGGGAGAAGACCTCGGCGGAGATCGCGTGGAGCTCGGCGGCCCGCTCGGGGCCAGCCTCGCGGGCGAGCTGGTCGAACTGCCGGCCGTAGTGGCGCCGCAGCGCGGAGAAGGGAAGCAGCTCCATCGCCGCCTGAAAACCACGGACTCCGAACAGGTGCATCGGCGTGTAGAGCCCGAAGCTGCACAGCGCGAGGCGATTGACGCGATCGGGGTGGCGGCGGACGAAAGCATGCGCAATCCCCGCGCCCAGCGAGTGCCCGAAGACGTCGACCTTCTGCAGCCGCTCATGATCGAGCAGCTTCGCCAGGCCATCGGCGAGCTGGGCGACGCTGCGCACCCGCGGGTAGCTGGGGGAAAGCACCCGCTTCTCCGCTTCGAACAGGGAAACCAGCCGGTGGTTGCCGTCGCCGAAGGAGATTCCCCCTCCTAACAACAGCATCCCCTCGGGCCCCTCGCCGCCCGCCCAGTACTCCCAGCGGGCCCCCTCCAGCTCCGCATGGAGGGCCGGGTGGGTGACACGGAAGTGCCTCAAGCTCTCGAGCGCCATGGCCAGCTGGGCTGCATCCCTCACGCCGCGCCGCCCGAAGGCAGCCAGAGCGTTCGGGTGCGCAACCGATGCCTGCACCGCACGCCCAGCCGCATGCTTTGCGTCCGGCGCAGCGACGCCACGGGCCGCGGCGGCCCGACTTCAAGGCGGCGCGAACGCCACGCGCCGGCGGCGCTGCTGCGCCAGCAGCTCGGGCAGCCAGTAGAAGCCGGCCCAGAACACGCCCGCCAGCGCCAGTCCGGCGAGGACGTCGATCGCGTAGTGCTGCTTCGCGGTGAGCGTCGAGACGGCGACGGCCGTGGCCCACGCGAGCCAGCCGACCCGCACCACCCCGCGGTGGCGCCAGAGCGAGAACGCCGCGAGGTAAGAGCTGGCGACGTGCATGCTCGGCAGGCAGCTGGTGGGGAGATCGACCTTCCGCAGCAGCCCGAACACGGTCGCGGTCACCCCGTCACCGGTGAGCGGAAACGCCTCGCGGGGAAATAGGGTGGGCCACAGCAGGTGCACCGTCGAGCCCGTCACCAGCAGCGCGAAGTAGGCGCGGGCGAACCGCTTCACGCTGTCCCAGTCCGCGCAAAGCATGAACGCGCTGGCGACGAGGACGTAGTCGGAGACGTAGATCCACAGCGTCGAGGGCACGAAGGGCACCGCGGCATCGAACCGGGTCCAGGGCAGCTGCCGGGCCGGCTCGAGCTGAAAGTGATTGGGCACGAGGTAGAGCACCGCGTTGACCAGGCTCGCGAGTACGGCGATCAGGAACTTGGTGAAGCTCGGGACCCGCTCGTGGCCGGCGATCATTCGAAGCGCAGCGCGGCCAGGGGGTTGAGCCGTGCCGCCTTGCGCGCCGGCACCACGCCGAAGATCACCCCCACCGCCACCGAGACGCCGAAGGCGACGGGGATGGCGAAGGTCGGCATCACGAAGGGCACGTTCACCCCCTTGGTCAAGCCGACCGCGCCGAGCAGGCCCAGCCCGACCCCCACCAGGCCGCCCACCGCCGAGAGCGCGATCGCCTCGACAAGGAACTGGGTGAGGATGTCGCGCGCCCGGGCGCCGACCGCGAGCCGCACCCCGATCTCCCGGGTGCGCTCGGTGACCGACACCAGCATGATGTTCATGATCCCGATGCCGCCGACGAGCAGGGAGATCGCGGCGACGCCCGCGAGCAGCGTGGTCAGCACCCCGGTCACCTTCTGCAGCAGCGCCTGCATCTCCCGGGGATCGCGCACCGCGAAGTCGTCCTCTTCTCCCTGAGGGATGTGGCGTCGGGCGCGGAGGATGTCGGTGATCTGCTCCTTCGCAGCGTCGATGCGATCGGCGGACAGCGCCGAGGCCATCAGCATCGCCACGCGCTCGTTGCCGATCATCCGCCGGGAGAAGGTCGAGTACGGCATCATCACCAGGTCGTCCTGATCGGTGCCGAACGCCGAGGCGCCCTTGACCTCGAGCAGGCCGACCACCCGGCAGGACATCTGGCGGATTCGCAGCTCCTTGCCGATCGGATCCAGGCCGGGGAAGAGCACGTCGGCCACCGTCTGGCCCACGAGGCACACCTGGGCCGCCTGCCGCTCCTCGTCCTTGTTGAGCAGGCGGCCGGCGCTCACTCCCCAGTCGCGGATCTCGAGGTACTCCGGGCTCGAGCCGATGACGTTGGTGCTCCGGTTGAGCGAGCCGGCCACCACCCGCATCGGCCTGGAGTTGACGGCCGAGAGCCGCTCGACGTCGCGCGCCCCGAGCTTGATCGCGTCGAGGTCGGCGTTGGTGAACAGCGCCACCCCCAGCGTCATCCCCCCCATGCCGCGCGAGCCGCCGCCGGGCACCACCATCAGCACGTTGGTGCCCAGCCCGGAGATCGCCTCAGCGACGTAGGCGGTCGCCCCCTGCCCCAGCGACTGCATCATCAACACCGCGGCGACGCCGATCACGATCCCCAGGGTGGTCAGCAGCGACCGCATCCGGTTTCGCAGCAGCGCCGCGAAGGCCAACGAGCCGGTCGAAGACAGCCTCATCGCAAAGCCTCCTTGCGGGTGTCGGAGATGATCCGCCCGTCCTTGAAGACCACCTGGCGCGCGGCCCAGTCGGCGCAGCTCTTGTCGTGCGTCACCATCAGCACGGTGATCCCCAGCTCGTGGTTGAGCTTCGAGATCAGCTGCATCACCTCGGCGCCCATCTTCGAGTCGAGGTTGCCGGTGGGCTCGTCGGCGAGGATCACGCTCGGCCGGTTCACCAGCGCCCGGGCGATCGCCACCCGCTGCTGCTGGCCACCCGACAGCTGGTTGGGGCGCGCTTGCTCCCGGCCCGCGAGGCCGACCTGGGCCAGCGCCTCGGCCGCCCGCTCGAAGCGCTCCTGCTTGCCGAGGCCGGCGTAGACCAGCGGCAGCGCCACGTTCTCCAGCGCCGAGGTGCGCGAGAGCAGGTTGTAGCTCTGGAAGATGAAGCCGAAGCGCTCGTTGCGCAGGGCGGCGAGGACGTCGGCGTTCAGCTCCTGCACCGGGATCCCCTCGATCCGGTACTCGCCGGTGGTGGGCAACTCGAGGCAGCCGAGGATGCTGACCGCGGTCGACTTGCCCGAGCCCGACGAGCCGGTGATCGCGACGAACTCTGAGTCGGACACGGCGAAGTCGACGCCGTCGAGCGCGTGCACCGCGGCGTCACCCTCGCCGTAGATCTTGGTCGCGCCCGCCAGCTCGAGCAGAGGCTCACTTCGCGTGGTCGAGTCCATAGGCCTTCTTCCCCACCGGAGTCAGCTCCACCAGCACCTGCGAGCCCGCGGACAGCCCCGACACTTCGGTGAGCTCGCCGTCGGAGATCCCGGTCTTGACGTCGACCCGCTTTGGCGCGCCGTCCTCGAGCACCCAGGCCGCCGGCCCGGTGCCGCGATCCGCGCCCGGAGGAGCGAAGTGGAGCGCCGCCGTCGGCACCCGATCGACGCCGTTGGCCGTCGCGGTGCGGATCTTCACCGAGGCGGTCATCCCCGGCTTGAGCAACAGCTTCGGGTTGGAGACCTCGACCACCGAGCCATAGGTGACGACGTCCTGCACCACCGTGGGTGAGTTGCGGACCTCGGTGACCGTGCCCTCGAAGATCTGGTCGGGGTAGGCGTTGACGGTGAAGCCCGCCTTCTGGGCCTCCTTCACTTCGCCGATGTCGGCCTCGTCGACCGCGGTCACCACCCGCATCCGCGCGAGGTCGGCGGCGACGCTGAAGAGCACCGGCGTCTGGAGCATCGCCGCCACCGTCTGGCCGGGGTCGATGTTGCGGGTGATGATCACCCCGTCGATCGGCGAGCGCACCACCGCGTGATCGAGGTTGGTGCGGGCCAGCGCCCAGTTGGCCTCCTGGGCGGCGAGTTGGGCCTGGGCGGCGGCCACCCGTGCCCGGCTGAGCGACTCGGCCGCGGTCGCCGCCTCGTTCTCGGCCTCGGGCTGGGCGCTCTTGGAGAACAGCGTCTGCGAGCGGGCGAGGTTCCGCTTCGACTGCTCGAAGTCGACCTGGGCCTGGGTGACGGCTGCGCGCGCGGCGGCCACCAGCGACTCGATCTGCACCCGCTGGGCGTCGAGCGCGGCACGGTCGAAGCGCGCCAGCACCTGCCCCGCCTTGACCCGCTCGTTGAAGTCCACCTCGACGGTGGCGATGCGCCCGGAGATCTCGGCGCCCACCGACACCGTGGTCAGCGCCTCGACGTGCCCGGTGGCGCGCACCACCCGCACCACGTCGCCATGGGTGACCGCCTGGGTGCGGAACCGGTCGGACATCGGCACCGGGCGCGGGCGCAAAGCGAAGGCGGAAAGGGCGGCGATCAGCGGCACCGCCGCGAGGACACAGAAGAAGGTGACCCGGCGGCGCCGACGGCGGTGCTTCTCGCGATCGATGATCGACTCGAGCGAACGATGGTTCCGCGGCGCGGCGACGGCCTTAACGACCGCGAGCGGGGCACTCATGGGTCCTCCTTTCGCTTCCCTGCGACGAACTTCATGCAGCTTCTCTACGCAAGGCGCGTTCCGCCGCCGTCGAAGTGTGTGCGCGTGGCTGTCGGCGCAGGCTTGGCGCTGCGTGCCGGGGGATGCACCGATTGCACCGCGGCGGGCCAGGCTTCGAGATCCACGCTGCCGGCGAGCACCGCGCGAGCGGGCGCACGGTTTGCAACGCACTCGCTTCGTGAGCTCCTGTTCCGCCCGTATCAACTTCCTCGACGGGGCGGACCAGACGATTCGGCTGCTGCGCCAACAGCTGCCGCCCTGCAGCCGCAGCTGCCTGATGGTGCCCGACGAGAACGCGCGGCGATGATCCACCCCTCGCCCAACGCCGACCCCGCGGAGAAAGATCCGGTCTGCGGGATGAAGGTCGTCCCCGGTCACTCGAAGGGCGGCACCGCCTGGTACGACGGCAAGGCGTACTATTTCTGCAACCCGAAGTGCCGAGACAGGTTCGTCCTCGATGCGCTGAAGTACCTCGGCCCGAGGCGCGTGCCGGTGGCCGTCCCCGCGCCGGGGGTCGAATACACCTGCCCGATGGATCCGCAGATCGTCCGCGCCGTGCCGGGCAGCTGCCCGATCTGCGGGATGGCGCTCGAGCCGCGGACCCTCACGCTCGACGAGCCGCCCAACCCCGAGCTCGTTCAGATGTCGCGGCGATTCTTCGTCTGCGTCGGTCCAGCGGCGGCGACGCTGCTGCTGTCGATGTCCGACCTGCTCCCCGGGGCCCCGCTGCAGCGGGCGCTCGGCGCGTCGCTCACCGGCTGGCTCCAGTTCTCTCTGGCAACGCCGGTGGTGCTCTGGGGCGGCTGGCCCTTCTTCCAGCGGGCGTTCGAATCGGTGGTCCACCGTCGGCTGAACATGTTCACGCTCATCGGCCTGGGCACCGGCGTCGCCTGGTGCTTCAGCGTCTTCGCGTTGCTCTTCCCGGGCGCGCTGCCGGGCGCCTTCCACGCCCACGGGGCGATGGCCCCGCTCTACTTCGAGGCGGCGGCGGTGATCACCACCCTGGTGCTGCTGGGCCAGATGCTCGAGCTGGGTGCCCGAGGCCAGACCGCGAGCGCGATCCGGGCGCTGCTCGGCCTCGCCCCGAAGAATGCCACCGCCTCGGCGAGCGCGACGAGGAGACCGAGGTGCCGCTCGAGGCCGTCGGGGTGGGAGATCGGCTGAGGGTCCGGCCGGGAGAGAAGGTGCCGGTGGACGGCGGCATCCTCGAAGGGGAGACGGCGATCGACGAGTCGATGCTCACCGGAAAGCCGCTGCCTCAGGGGAAGGGCCCGGGAGGCCGGGTCAGCGCCGGCACGATCAACGGCACCGGGTCGATCGTGATCCGCGCGGACCGGGTGGGCCGGGACACGCTGCTCTCACAGATCGTCCGGATGGTCAGTCAGGCGCAGCGAAGCCGGGCGCCGATTCAGGCGCTGGCGGACCAGGTCGCCGGCTGGTTCGTGCCGGTGGTGATCGCGGTGGCGGTGCTGACCTTCGCTGCCTGGGCCCTGCTCGGCGCTGAGCCGCGGCTGGCCCACGGGCTGGTCAATGCGGTGGCGGTCCTGATCATCGCCTGCCCCTGCGCGCTCGGGCTGGCGACGCCGATGTCGATCATGGTCGGCACGGGGCGGGGGGCCCAGGCAGGGGTGCTGTTCAAGAACGCCGAAGCGCTCCAGCTGCTCGAGCAGGTCGACACCCTGGTGATCGACAAGACAGGGACTCTGACGCACGGCAAGCCGGCGCTGGTGGCGCTCGAAGCGGCCGTCGGCGCCGAGCACGAGCTGCTGCAGTGGGTGGCGAGCATCGAGCAGGCGAGCGAGCACCCCCTCGCACGGGCGATCGTCGACGGCGCCAAGCAGCGCGGCCTGAAGCTCCTTCCCGTCGAGCGGTTCGAGTCGGTCACCGGTAGGGGCATTCACGGCGTCGTCGGCGGGCGGCGGGTGTCGGTCGGCAACGCCCACCTGCTGCAAGACGCCCACGAAGGCGCGGATCGCGCTCGCCAGCTGCGCGCCCTTGGCCAGACGGTGATGTTCGTCTTCGTCGATGGCGTCTTCGCCGGGCTGGTCGGCGTCGCCGACCGGGTCAAGCCGACGACCCCAGCGGCGATCCGCCAGCTCAAGGCCCAGGGGCTGCACCTGGTGATGCTCACCGGCGACAGCCACGCGACCGCGATGGCGATCGCCCGCGAGGTGGGAATCGAGGACGTGCGCGCGGAGGTCTTGCCCGATCAAAAGGCGGCGGTGATCAAACAACTGCAGCAGGCCGGGCGGATCGTGGCGATGGCGGGAGACGGGATCAACGACGCCCCCGCCCTGGCCCAGGCCCAGGTGGGGATCGCGATGGGCACCGGCACCGACGTGGCGATCGCCAGCGCCGGGATCACTCTGATCAAGGGTGACCTTCAGGGGATCGTCGGCGCCCGCGTGCTGAGCCGGGCGACGATGCGCAACATCCGGCAGAACCTCTGGTTCGCCTTCCTCTACAACACGCTGGGGATCCCGATCGCCGCCGGGGCGCTCTACCCATTCTTCGGCGTGCTGCTGACCCCGATGATCGCCAGCGCGGCGATGAGCCTGAGCTCAGTGTCGGTGATCGCCAACGCGCTGCGCCTTCGCCGCGCGGGGGTGGGCTGGGCTCCCGGCCCCCCTAACCCCACAGATCCCACAGATCGCTTGGGTTGAGCCCGGATCGCGACGAACGATGCCCAGATATCGCGAAGCGCGCAAAGCGCGGGCCGAGTGGCCCGCAACCGACAAGCGACAAAGAGATCAGGGCAGCGGCCAAGCGAGGCGGGATCAACTCAGGCGATTTGTGGGGTTAACGCGCCGCCAGCTCACGCGCTTCGAGATGGCGGTGGTCGTCGAGCTCGAGCAGCCACAGCCCTTCCGACCCGGGCTCGGTGGAGCTCCCGCCCCCGAAAGTGTGGGGCGCTCCCTCGGCGGCCGGGTGCCAATAGCGGTGGTGGGAGTGGCCGTGGTGGAGCACCACCGGCCGATCTTCGAGCGCCCGAAGCAGCGGCCGGGCGTCGAGCAGGCCCGACTCGTGCCAGTCGAAGCCGCCCGAGGGGCCCCGGGGACCGTGGTGACACAGCACCAGCACCGTGCGCCCATTCAGGCGATGATCGTCGAGCAGCCGAACGAGGCGCTCGCGCTGATCGCTCCCGAGGCGGCCAACGAAATAGTGGCTCCAGCCGCTGACCCGGGTGCTGTCGAGGCCGACGACGGCGAAGTCCGCCCCCCACAGCTTGACGAAGGGAAAGCCGGCGGCGTCGGCGTACTCCGGCAGGTCGCTGGTCAGAAAGTCACTGAACAGCCGCTCGAAGACCCGCGCAGAGGGCGCGTCGGTGTAGCGGTC
>JAYVRT010000775.1:0-14917 GCA_043776025.1 Archangiaceae bacterium
GATGAAGCACCACCTCTGGAAGCTGATGATCACCACCGTCCTCGGCGCCTGCGCCCCCGAGCTGGGCCAGGCGGGCCCGATTCCCCCTTCGATGTCGGCCGATCGCACCGTGCTCTTCCACACCCGCGTCGCGGCAACACGCCGCTCTTCGCACTGCCCTCGACGCTCACCGCCTTCAAAGTCCACGCCACCCACGCCGGCTACCCCGAGTACGGAGTCGTCGCCCACGTCGCGGCCTCGGCGGCGGCGCTCGAAGGCTTCTTCGGTTGCGGCGAGGGCTGCGCGGCCGGAACGAACTCGACCTTCGTCGGCGCCGAATGGGTGCCGAGCGTCGCCCCCCTTGATGCGGGCGTCGACGGTGGCAGCGGCGCCGACGCGGGGGGCAGCTGGACGAGAGCGCAGTTGCTCGACACCCAGGGCGACCTGATGATCTGGGGTGGCTCCGACTTCGCGCTCAACTGCGTCAACGGCGCCGACCCCGAGACGGGGATCCGCTGTGCCGGTGACAACGGCGGAGTGCCGCGTGGCCTGCTCGCCGGCTGGGTCTGGTCGCTGTCGATTCCGCGCTATCCCCCGGCGCGGCGCGAGGCGCTGTACCAGAAGATCCTCGGCCTGGGTTACACCCACGTCGCGATCCAGGTGACGAAGTGCCAGCCCGGCACCGGCTACCATGGGCTGTACCCGACGACGGCCGCGGACTGCGCGAAGAACGGCGCGCTGCTCAACACCGTGCTCCGTGAGCTGAAGGCCCACCGGCTGATCGCCTGGTGCACCGGCCTGACCCAGAACGATCCTCCGGAAGACGGACTCGACCGGGCGCTGTGCCCGATGGTGCTCGACGATTGGGACAACACCGACCAGAAGGACTGCCACCTGCAGGCGATGTCGAACTGGTTCCCCAGCGCGCTGCTGTGGGTCGAGCTGCCCGACCGGGCGATCACCGCCAAGCCCGACGCCTGCTCACCGACACCGTTCCCGGGCTCGGGCGGCGAGTGGATCCGCCGGGCGCAGGTGAAGTCGCCCAACTTCGTCGGCGTCGCCTATGAGATCAACCAGCCCGACGGGCACGCCGACAACCTCGCCCAGCTGCTCAACCTCAACGCCTGGTGGCGCGACGTCCGGCAGAACCGCTTCGAGACCGACACCTACTGGAAGTTCTGGGAGAACTACGGCGTCAACGAGAGCCGGGTCTACAACGACTGGTTCAACCAGAACGCGCCGTGGCTGCAGGGGTACATGAGCGGCGGCCCCTCGCACGCGCCGACCACGCTGCAACCGTTCCACGGCGGCATCGACGGCGAGCTCGAGCTGCACGAGGCGACGCTCGAGCACCTCGCCTCCGACTTCGCCGACTGGCCGATCACCACCCACATCAAGAAGGTCGAGCTGACGATGACTGGGGTCAAGGTCGAGCTCGACAACGGCCGCCCCAACGCCTGGCCCGACACCCCTGACCGCCCGCGGATGGGGCCGCTGCTCTACTCGCTGGGCGTGGCGGAGAAGATCAACGGCCAGTGGCACGCGAGCGCGCCGATTCAGTTGTGGCGCGGGCTGGCGGAGAGCGGGGGTGCGATTCAGGCGCAGACGACTCCCGGCTCGAGCGTGGGGCAGCTGCCTGCCAATTGGTTCTACGACGGCCGCTGGGGCGCGATGGCCGGCTACCAGGTGAAGCCCGCCGAGGAGTTCGCAATCTTCGTCTGCGCCGGAGACTGCCGCGACGGCGTCGCCGCCTACTCTCCGGTGCACGAACGATCGAACGCGGTGCTGCTCAAACTGCCTGGGCCACAGGGTGGCGTCTTTCAGTAGGCCCCTGCCGGCCTCAGGCGGCCGACTCGACGTCCGACCAGTCGTTGGCCTCGTGCACCAGCTCAGCCTCGAGATCCGCCAGCAACTCCTGCAGCTGCCGCTTGAAGTCGCTCGCGGCGATCGCCGGTGCGCCGTCAAAGTCGGCGAGCACCCGCTGTCCCTCCGCGATCAACAACCCCCGCGTGGCGTGTGCGACGAGCTCGCCCAGTGCCTCGGCGAGCAACCCCGTGGCGAAGGTCGGAGTGCTCAGCCGCAGCACGCGGGGCTCGTCGCGGGCGACCTGCACCGGCCCGGCGTGAAAGCTCCAGCAGTCCTCCCGGGTCGGCAACGGCTCACGGCAGATCACAAACAGGCTTGGCATCAAGGGTCCCTGACGAAAAACCGGCCTTCATTCTCCTGTGCCCGGATCAGCGCCGCCGATTCACGGCGGGGTAGTCAAACGGAACACCCCCCGCGATGACGGCCTACTTGGAGTGGGCGAAGGAGATCCCCGCCCAGGGCTGCGCCGGGGGATGCCGCTCGAGCTCGGCGCATTTCTCCGCGAGCACCTTGCTCGGCGCGTCGCCCGGGTTCTGCAGCAGCAGCGCGCGCGCCTTGGCGAAGTCGCCGGCGCAGTAGGTCGCCAGCGCCTGTTCGTAGCGCTGGACCACCGCGGGCGCGATGGCCGGCTCGCCGAGCGGCCCGAGCAATTCGTAGACGCCGATCGCCTGCGACTTGCCCTTCACCGCGACGGTGTCGAGCCGGCGGAAGGCGAAGGCGTGGCAGGCGCGCTTGTAGACCTCCTCGCTGACCAGCATCGTCGTGCCGTACTGCTTGTTGAGGCCCTCGATGCGTGAGGCGAGGTTCACCCCGTCACCGATCGCGGTGTAGCTCAAGCGATCCGGCGCGCCGAAGTGGCCGACCATCACCGCGTCGACGTGGAGCCCGATCCGCGTCACCAGGGGCGCCCGGCCCGCCCACTCGGGCGACTGGTAGAGCTTCTGCGTCTGGCTCTGGCACCGCAGCGCCGCGCGGCAGGCGAGCACCGCGTGGTCCGGGTTCGCCTTGGGCGCGTTCCACAGCGCCATCACCGAGTCGCCGATGAACTTGTCCACTGTGCCGTCCTCGCCGTGGACCGCGGTGGTCATCACCTCGAGGTAGCGCCCGAGCCACTGGGCGACGACGCCGGGGGGCTCGGCCTCGGCGCGGGTGGTGAAGCCCTCGATGTCGGAGAAGAAGATCGTCACCTCGCGCAGCGTCCCGCCCAGCACCGGCTCGGCGTTGTCCTCGAACAGCCGCCGCACCAGCGCCAGCGGCACGTAGCGACCCATCGCCCGCACCGCGGTCTTCGCTTTCTCCAGGCTGTACAGCGCGTCGCGCACGTCGGCGAAGCGCGACTTCACCTGCGCTGGAGCAAACTCGAACCGGCTCATCCGCCCAGTCTCGGCGGCGACCTGGGAGAAGGCGCGGCGGATCACCCGGAGCGCGAGCAGGCCGCCAAGGAAAAGCGCGCTCAGCACTGCCAACGTTCCGTAGGCCGCCTTGGTTCGCGCGGCGTTGAGGTCTTTCTTGAAATACTCGTCGGGGCCGACCACGCCCAGCCGCCAGTCGCGGGTGTCGGCGAGCAGCCGGTAGCTGACGATGAACTTCTTGCCATCGAGCATGAACTCGCCGCGCGACGGCTGGGTGGCCTCGGCGGCGAGGAGCCGAGGGTGTTTCAGCGCGGCGTCGATCTCGGGCGGAACTTCCTTCGAGGAGATCCGAAGCTCGTCGTCGGTTTGCGGCGCCACCACGTCGCTGTCGCACACCGGGGTGATCAAGCGACCGTTCTCGTCGGCGATGAAGATCCGGTACGGGTCCTCGGGGTCGTTGGCGTTGACCTTCGCCTTGCGGACGAGGTCGCGAATCTGGGCATGGAGGAGACTGACCTTGACCACCCCGAGCAGTTGATTCGCGTCGTTCTCCACCGAGCGCAACATCGACACCACCACCGGCTTACCGGGGTCGAGCACTTTGGGGTCGACCTCCGAGTAGCTCAGGTCAGTCCAGATCGTCCGGCCCCGGAGTCCGTCTCGCGCGGGGGTGCTGAAGCTCAAGTGAACAGTAGGGTCAGGAGCCCGCTCGCGAAGCTCGGGCCCAGGTTCGGAGAGCAGCTGGTGTGGCCGACGGCAGCGGGTGGTCGCGGTGAAGCCCCCGTCGCCCGACGACGAGACCTCTTGGGTGCAGACCTCCACCGTTTCTCCCGCGCCGGCCCGGTAGGTGAGCACCTGGCGGCGACCCACCGGATTGAGCTGGGTGAGCCCATCGTCGCCGAAGCCTTCGTCCTTTCCCTCGGTGAGGCTGATCTCCGACAAGTCGGGCCGGCCGAGCAGCTCGGAGAGCAGGCACGACTCCGCTTCGCTGCCGCGGCACTTGCCAGCCTTGAGCTCGGCGTCGAGCTGCAGCGCCACCTGCTCGCCCTGCAACAGGTAGTGCTCGATGTCGTCGCCGACGCGGGTGATCGCCGCGTCACGCACCTGATCGGCGCTGACATCGACCGACTTTTCCGACGCCCGGTTGATCTGAAAGTAGAGCCCCGCGAGCAACGCGGTGAAGCCAGCGACCGCCAGCCAGAGCACGCCGCTGAGCGTCAGCCGGAAGTTCATGGACGAAGATCGTACGCAGGCCGCGCGGAAACGGTTTCCGCCGACGTGTCAGATCAGAACTTCATGATCCCCGACGCCGCGCAGGAGAAGCCGATGCAGGCGTCGCACATCCCGCCGCAGATCTCCTTCTCGCCCAGCGACTTTGGCTTGTTGCTGACGCTGACCCCGACGCCGACCGCAACGGCCGCCGCGACGACCACCGCGACGCCCGTCCACACGTACCAGCGCTTGTAGACCGGCGTCGGCTCGTACGAAGCCTCGACGCCCAACGGGCTCTCCGCGCCGTCGGTGGGGGTGAGGGTGGTGTTCTCCGGTCGATCCGACTGGGCGACGATCGCGGTCGCCGGCGGAGCCGGGGTCAACCGGACGGAGATCGGATACTCGCGGCCGGCGACGAGCTTCGCGTTGGTGGTCGCATCCTTGAAGCCCTCTTTGCGGACGAGGATAGTGGTGCTTCCCGGGGCGACTTCGAGCTCTTCGAGGGGCACAATCCCCACCTGCCGGCCGTTGATCAGCACCGCGGCGCCGGGCGAATCGGCGGTGATCGTCAGCAACGCCGCGTTCGCCTCGAGAGCGACGCTCAGCTCGGTCGTCTTGTTGGCGGTGACGGTGATCTTCTTGCTCCAGACGGCGAAGCCCGGCGCGCGCACCCAGACCGTGTGCTCTCCGGCACCCATCGACTGGGCGGCGAACGGGAGCGTGCCGATTTCCTTGTCATCGATGCTGACCTTCGCCTTCCTGGTGTTCGAGGTCGCGGCGAGCTTGAGGACCAGCTCACCCTTGCTCGGCGCCAGCGGGGCGAGATCCTCATCCGGCGTCGCAGCGGGAGCCGGCTTCGGCTTGGCGGCCGTCGGGGCTGGCTTCGCCTTCGGCGCGGCGGGCTTCGCCTTCGCCTTCGGGGCGTCTGTCTTCTTCTTCGGCGTCAGCGGGGCGAGATCATCGTCATCTTGCGCCCACGCGGGAGCGGCGAGGAACGCTCCAGCGAGCGCCAGCACCAGCAGTCGAGACCAGGACATGGACGGAAAGGTTACCACGGCTGCGCGGGGAGTATGGTCGGTCGCGACGTGACGCATCGGTCAGCCTGGGCTCTGGTCTTCTTCCTCTGCGGGTGCGCTCGGACGGTGCCGACGTCGCCGCCGCCTGCGCCCCCGGGGCCGCCGCCGCTGAAGATTCCACCTGGCTGCGAAGGCAAGCTCACCGGCGAGTGGCAGCTGCAGGACGACTCGACCTTTCGCTACCACTTCGAGGACGACGGCGCCGCGGCAACGGTGTGGGTCTACCGCGCCTTTCCTCCACCTGACGCGGGGCTCGGCTCGCGGCTCTTCCCCCGGCCGGCGCGGGACGGGGGTGGGCTGGTCGCGGCCCGCGATGCGGGGACGCTCAAGGACGGCGGTGTAGATCTCGTCGCCGCGGGCTTCATCTTGGCCGACGCGCTCTTCACCCGGGAGCGCTACGAAGAGGCGGCGAAGGGGTACCTCGAGGTCGTCGCCCAGGAACCGAAGCGCGACTTCGCGCCGAGCGCCCTCGACAGCGCGGGCCAGGCGTTCGAGAAGACGCGCCACTTCGCCGACGCGGTCGAAGCCTACGGCCGGCTGATCAAGGAGTACCCGAAGTCGAAGCTCGCCGAGGGCGCGGTGGTGAAGCTGGCGCTCAACGCCGAAGCGACCGGCGACTTCGCCCGGGCGATCGAGACCTACCAGAAGCTGATCAAGGACTACCCGCTGTCGAAGGATCGCCCTGTCGCCCAGGCGAACCTCGGGGCGCTGCTGGCGGGCACCGGGAAGGACGCCGAGGCGATCGCCGCGTTCGCCAGGTTCGTCGAGCTGTATCCGAAGAACGACGACGCCCCGAAGCTACAGCTGAAGATCGCCGCGCTCTACGACGCGAAGAAGGACTACCCAAAGGAGCTCACCGCGCTCAACGGGCTGCTGCAGAAGTTCGGGGGACCCAAGGGGCCGCTCGAGCCCCTCGTCGAGGCGCGAAGGTTGATCGCCGAGCTGTGGCTGAAGCAGGACAAGGAGCCGGAGCTGAAGAAGGCGCTCGCCGCGACCGCCGACGAGTACGACCGCCGCGTCCCCAACCCTGACGGCGGCGGCGGGGCCTGCGAGGCCGCGGCGGCTGCGCGGTGGACGCTGGCGGACTTCGAGACGAAGCAGCTGGAGAAGCTCAAGCCGACCGGCGTCGCCAAAGCGCTCGACAAGAGCATCGCCGCGAGGAACACCGCGACGAAGAGCGCCACCGCCGCGTGGGACAAGGTCGTCCGCTACCAGCGCCCGAAGTGGTCCGCCGCCGCGCTCTACCGCAAGGGCGAGCTGCTCGAACGGTTCGGCCAGCTGCTCGCCGAGCTCCCCGCGTCCGCCGAGCCGGCCTCGCCCGATGCCTTGCTGGCGATGCGGGTCGACCTCGAGGATCGCGCCGTCTTGAGCTACCGCGCCTGCCTCGGGCTCGCCCGCGCCGGCGACTTCAAGAACGACTGGACGATGAAGGCCGATGCGGCGCTGACCCGTCTGCGGCCACCTGAAGCCACCCCCGACGGCGGGCTCGCCGATGCGGGTCCGCCGCCCAGGGTGTCAGAGACCTCGTCCGCCGAGACCTCGTCCGCCGACGCGGGGGCCGCCGATGCCGGAAACCCCCGTCCAGACGCGGGGTTCGACGGGGGCGAGGAGGCCGAGCACCACCACCCGCTGCCGCCGGATCTCGTGCCGCGCGACGGCGGAACCGCTCCGCTGGCCGCCGCGGTGATCCACCTGCGGCGCACCCCCGACGGCTTCATCGGCGAGGCCGAGACCCTGCACCTGCTGCCATCGGGCCGGGAGTGCCGGGCCACCTTTCCTACCCGGATCGCCGCTTGTGGGAGTTCCACCCTCACCCTGGTCTCGGCCGCCTCGACTCCTGTGGGGGATGGCTGCCAAACTCCGGCCCTGCCCCGGCCGGCCGCGCTGCTGGAGCACCATCTCGCGCGAACCGACGCAGGCGAGCTATAGGGGCACCTACACATGTCCTCCAAGTTCTGGCTGGCCCTCTCCTGCTTCGTGCTGTCGGTATCGGCGTGTAAGTGCAACCAGACGACACTGGTCTGCGCCAACGGCGCCACCGAATGCAACACCGAGTGCAAGGGCGTCAACGGGGTCCAGGTCGGCCACGAGTCCACCTGCATCAGCAACGACGAGTGCGCGGACCACTTCGGCTGCAGCGCTCCGAAGGATCGCCCCACGCTCAAGTGCTGCGTCTTCGCCGACCGCAAGTGCAACACCGAGTCGGACTGCTGCCCCGGCCAGACGTGCCCGGTGGATCGCAAGAAGTGCTACGACAAATTCCTCGAGTGCGCGACCGACGCCGACTGCGGCGAGGCCGGTGACCGCGTCTGCACCCCGTACTCCGACACCTACGGCAACTCGAACCGCTGCCGCTTCAAGCCCTGCGGCGCGCTCGGCGCCTGCCCCGAAGGCCAGTCGTGCTTCCAGAACGAGTGCATGGCCGGGCTGCCGTGCACTGGCGCTTGCGAGGCGGGCAAGGGCTGCGTGATCGACACCGATCGCTGCCAGGACTACTCCCAGGTCCCGGCGAAGCCGCCGCTGCTCGACGGCGGGTCGCGCGCCGCCAACTCCTGCCCGATGACCTGCAACGCCGGCTTCATCGCCACCTTCAAGGATCCGAAGAACATCTTCGACAGCTGCGATCTCCCCACGGCGATCTGCATCTGCGCCGAGCTGCCCAGCCTCCAGTCCGAGGACCTCGGCCGCTTCTCCGCGATCGCCGCCGAGGCGGGCAAGGGGCTGTACGTGTCGGAGTACGACGGCCAGTACGGTGACCTCGTGGTCGCCCGGTACGATCTGGCCGGCAATAAGTTGGGCGTCGACTATGTCGATGGCGTCCCCACGGCGACGGTGAAGTTCGGCCCCTCGGGCGCGCGCGGTGGCGTAATCGAGCCCGGCGACGACGTCGGCCGCTACACCGACATCGCGACCGGCGGCGGCAAGGTCTACGTCAGCTACTTCGACGTCACCCACGGCGACCTCAAGGTCGCGGTGCGCGACGCCAACGGAAAGTGGACCAACCACAAAGTCGACGGCGACGATGGCGAGGTCGGGCGCTACAGCTCGATCGCGATCGACTCCGACGGCCTGCCGGGGGTGAGCTACTTCCAGCGCGCCGCCGAAGCGACCTTCAACGCCGCCGCCTGCCCGGCCCCCGCTCCCACCGGCCCCAAGGCCTTCATCACCGCGCTCAAGTACGCCAAGGCGAAGACGGCGACGCCCGGCAGCGCCGCCGACTGGACGGTGAGCGTCATCTCCTGCCAGAGCCGCCCCACCCCGCCCTGCTTCAGCTGCTCGGCGAGCAACACCTGCGCCGACCCTGGCACCGGGCCCGACTGCTATGCGCCCGCCACCACCTGCACCGGCTGCGATCCCAACACCGAGATCTGCGTCACCGTCGGCGCCACCGCCACCTGCTCGAAGAAGTACAACCCGTCGAACCTCAACGACATCGGAGACGGCGTCGGCCTCTTCTCGTCGATCGCCTTCAACGGCAAAGAGGCGGTCATCGGCTTCATGAAGCGCACCACCGCGCCACCGATGGGAGCGACCCGGTACAACCCCGACGGCGACCTCTACGGGGTGAAGATCTCCACCGCCGGCGCGCCGGGCGCCCTGGTGCTGCTCGACGCCAGCGGGGACACCGGCTACTTCCCCGACGTGAAGATCGATCCTTCGACGAAGAACGTGGCGATCGCGTACCACGACTTCACCAGCAAGAAGCTCAAGTTCTATTACGCCAACCAGCTGCAGACCTCGGTGGTCCCCGAGGTGATCGACACCGGCACCGGCGCCGCGGGCTCGGCCGAGGCCGACTGGGTGGGCACCGACGCCGCGCTGATCTTCGGGCCGACCGCGGGCCAGGTCTTCGCCGTCTACCAGGACGCGACCAAGGGCGACTTGAAGCTGGCCAAACGCGCCGCCACATGGCAGGTCCAGCCCTCGATTCACACCGCGGGTGCCGTCGGTTTCTTCGCCGACGGGGTCTTCACCGACGGAAAGATGTTCGCCAGCCACGCGAGGATTCACGCCCGGCTGATCGCCGGTGAGCCGCATGTCGACAACGCCCTCATCGTGGAACCCGTACCGGGCAACTGACGAGGTCGCGCGGGAACCCGCGGTGCGCGTCGTCCTTCAAGTCGCGTTTCCCGGTGACCTCCTCGGTCGCTACTTCCCCAATGGGAAGCTGGGAGGCCTGACGATCGACGGGCCGGTGCCGAGCGCGCTCGGCCAGCTCGTCGACCTCGTGGTCCGCGTCGAGCGCCCCCCGCGCGAGTTCAACATCCAGGGCCAGCTGTCGTGGGCGCGGCACAAGGGCTCGCGCAACTTGAAGGAGTGCTACGGCATCGACTTCCTCGCCCACGACGAGTCGAGCCAGCGGCTGCTCGCGTTCGCCCGGCAGGATCTCGACCCCGCGGCGATGCGTGACGTGCCCCGGCTGGTCACCGACCTGCCGGTGCGCCTCACCCACAACGGCTTGATGCGGCGCGAGTTCCTCGCCGACCTCTCCGCCGGTGGCGCCTTCGTCCGTTCGGGCAACCCGCTGGAGGTCGGAGAGCAGGCCCAGCTGCACCTGCGGCCACCCGGCTCGCTGACCTCGATGGTCCTCAACTCCCGCGTCACCTGGGTGCGCGCGACGGGCTCGTCGCCCGGGATGGGGCTGATGTTCCTCGACGAAGATCCGAAGCTGCGCGAGCGGCTCGACAAGCTGCTGACCCGGCTCGCGCGCAGCTGATCACCGCGGCTTGCGTCGCCGCTTCGGTGATGGCGGGTCAAGCTCTTCCAACAGCGCGACGTCGAGGAGATCCTTCGGTCGCGCGGCCGCGCGCTTATTGTCGACGTAGTCGGCCCGACTGAGGACCGGAACCGTCATCCCGGCGAGCGACACTTCGATCCGGCGTTTCCAGGCACCGGGGAACTCGACGCCGCTGATCCCCGTGAGAATGTCGATTCGAACCGGGGGGTAGCCGAGCTGGGTGACGCGATCGCGCCGACTGAAGTCCCGGGTCGTTAGGCCGACTGCGCCGAAGCCGAAGAGACGGAGCGCCGACAGGACCCGCCGCGCGTTCGCCGCGGTCGGTTCAACCCAGACATCAAGATCACCGGTGTAGCGAGGGCGCCCGTGGGCCGCGAGGGCGTGGGCGCCGACCAGCAGGAACCGTACGTTCTTTGAGAGAAGTCCGGACAAGAACTCTTTGAAGTCGGGCTGCAGTTCCATGCGCGGCGCAGCGTATCTGCTCGACCGCCGCAACACGCGCGCCCATCGAGCGCCGACGCCAGTAAGACGCCTCGCTGCGGCTGGTCTCCTGCAGCGAGGTCCGTTGAACCACCTTCTTCATCGAGGGCAACTCTAACGCGGAACCCGTGTGAATCGCGCGTCCAGTGAGCCCGTGCCGGAGGTCGCCCAGGCAGCGCTCGAAGCGGAGGTGGACCGCGTCTACCTCTATCGGCTGATGCGCAAGCACCCGCTCAAGGCGAAGGCCTAACCCCGCCGCCGCCGCTGCTGGTGGTAGTGCGGCCCGCACAGCCCGCGCGCCAGCACCGGCCGGGTGCAGCCCTCGGTGGCGCACAGCTGCTGCACCCGCGCCCGCGCGCGGGGGTCGTGGTCCAGCCCGAACATCGCGTGGCCGACGGCGACGAAGCGATCCACCTGGGCGCGCGTCAGGTGCGCCTTGCGGGCGAAGTCGAGCAGCCGGGTGTGCGAGGGGTCCTCCGGCTGCACCGAGATCCCGTCGCGGAATAGCTCGGCGAGCGGCACCTCGAGCGCTTGCGCCACCGCCACCAGCGTCTCGTAGCTCGGCGCGCGCTCGCCCCGCTCGAGCAGCGACGCGAAAGAGACGGAGATGCCGATCCGCTTGCTGAACTCTTCCTGCGTCAGACGCAGCGACTCGCGCAGCGACTTGACCCTCCGCGCCAACGCCTCGAGCGCCGCCGCGGGGACCGTCGATTCGGAGCCCCTGGAGACCGTCACTGGCAGTAGTCGAGCGCGTTGCAGGCGCCGCCGCCGGGGCAGGTCGACCCCGCGCAGCAGCGGTAGCCGGTCTTGCCGCAGCAGAAGCCGTTCTGGCAGTTGGGGGCCCCGGGGGAGCACTCGCTGGCGGCGAAGCACTTCTTGAAGCAGGTCGGGGTGGTGTTGCCCACGAGCCCGACGACGTAGCGATCGCAGACGTAGTTCGTCCGGCAGTCGCCCTGGCCGCCGTCCCAGCTGCAGGTCGCGGCGCAGGTCTTGGCGCCGCTGGCGGTGGTGTACTGGGTGCAGACGCCCCCCTCGGGGCAGGCGGTCGCGAGGGTGGTGCACGCCGCCGAGCAGTAGCCGCCGGTGAAGCAGGAGACGGTGCACGCGGGCGGCGTGCTGGCGATCTCGATGATGCACTGCATCCCATTGCAGTTGGAGTTGGCGGTGCAGGACTCTCCCGTCGCCCGGTTGGTCGTCGCCAGCGGCTTGCAGTAGTGCGTCGCCGCGTCGCAGGTGAAGCCGGGATCGCAGTTGGCGTTGTTGCAACAGGCCGCGCCGTTGGTGCCGCAGCAGAAGCCGCGGCCGTCGCAGGTCACCGGCCCGCCGACGCAGCTGATCGCGCTGGCGCAGCCGGCGAAGCACACCGGGAGGTTGGTCATCGAGGTCTGGAACTTGTCGCAGACGTAGCCGCTGCGGCAGTTGCCCGGCGCCGCTCCGGCGGGGGTGCAGTCGGGCAGACAGATGAATCCGCCGCCGGCCGGGTTGCGGCTGCACTGGCTACCGCTCGGGCAGTCGGCCTGCGCGGTGCACACCTTGGTGCAGATGCCGCCGGGGAAGCCGAACGCCTGGCAGAGGTTGGTGGTGCAGTCGCCGTTGACGACGCAGGGGTCGCCCAGCGGGTGCGCCACCGGGCCACCGCCGCTGCCACCCGCGCCGCCGCCGCCCCCGCCTCCCGTACCGCCAGTGCCTCCCGTACCGCCGCTTCCGCCCGAGCCGCCCGAGCCGCCGCTGCCGCCGCCGGTCGCGGTCGGCCCGCACACCGAGTTGACGCAGAACAGACCGAGCAGACAGCCCGTGCCGCTGCCGACGCAGCACGGCTGGCTCGTCGCGCCGCATGCCGCCCCGCCCCCGCCTGACCCACCGCTGCCACCGGAGCCACCGCTCGAGCCGCCGGTGCCGCCTGTTCCTCCCGTTCCTCCCGAGCCTCCGCTGCCCCCGCCGGTCGCGCTCGCGACACAGCGCAGGTTGCTGCAGTCCTGCTCGGGCAGACAGACCCGGCACTTGGCTCCGCCCGCGCCGCAGGCGTTGTGGCTCTGCTTGCTCACGCCCAGACAGGTCCCGTCGTCGGCGCAGCACCCCGAGCAGTTGCTCGCCTGGCACTTCGGGATCGCCGTCGGGCCGCAGCCCGAGACCACCGCCCCGGCCACAGCCAGGGCAAGCAGCCCCACGCGCAGCGAGCCGTGAATCATGGACGGCATCCTTTCACGAATCTATCGTGCGCGCGCCATGAACCAAGTGCGCACAAGCCGCCCGGAGCGAGCCATGACCGCAGTCAGTGCTTTGGGCCGGAGCGCGCGATGAGCGCCTCGGAAGCGACGACGCACTATTTCCAGAAGGCCGCGCGGATCATGGACGTCGGAGAGCGGATCGAGACCCTGCTCGCCACCCCGCTGCGCGAGGTGAAGGTCCAGGTCAGCATCGAGCTCGACAACGGAGAGATCCGCACCTTCACCGGCTTCCGGGTGCAGCACGACAACAGCCGCGGCCCGATGAAGGGCGGCCTGCGCTACCACCCCGAGGTCAACGCCGAGGAGACGCTCGGGCTCGCCTCGCTGATGACCTGGAAGACCGCGGTGGTGAACCTCCCCTTCGGCGGCGCCAAGGGCGGGATCCAGGTCGACCCGACGAACATGAGCCTCAAGGAGCTCGAGCGGCTCACCCGGAAGTTCGTCGATCAAATCCAGGACATCATCGGGCCGACCCGCGACATCCCCGCGCCCGACGTCAACACCAATCCCCAGGTGATGGCGTGGATCATGGACCAATACTCGAAGTACCACGGCCATTCGCCGGCGGTGGTCACCGGCAAGCCGATCGAGCTGTACGGCAGCAAGGGCCGTGAGGCGGCGACCGGCCGCGGGCTGCTGATCGTCTGCCGGGAGATTCTCCGCGACGTCGGCTCCCAGGTGAAGGGCACCCGGTTCGCGATCCAGGGGTTCGGGAACGTCGGCAGCCACGCGCTGCGGCTGCTCCACGACGACGGCGGCATCATCGTCGCGGTCTCCGACGTCCACGGCGGGGTGCAGAACCCGCACGGCCTCGATGTCCCCGCGCTCTTCGAACACGCGCGCAAGTCGGGCACGGTGAAGGGCTTCGGCGGCGGCAACCCCTGCAGCAACGACGAACTGCTCGGCGCGGACTGCGACGTGCTGGTGCCGGCGGCGCTCGGCGACGCGCTCACCCGGCGCAACGCCAACGAGGTCCGGGCGAAGATCATCGTCGAGGGAGCCAACAGCCCCTGCGACCCCGAAGCCGACGAGGTGTTCGAGAAGAAGGGCGTGCTGGTGGTGCCCGACATCCTCGCCAACGCCGGCGGCGTCACCGTCAGCTACTTCGAGTGGGTGCAGAACCTCCAGCACATCACCTGGGACGAAGACCGGGTGAACAGCGAGCTGGAGAAGGTGATGAAGGACTCCTACGAGCGGATCGCCTCGATCTCCCGCAGCCGCAAGCTGCCGCTGCGCACCTCGGCCTACGTGTTGGCGATCGGCCGGGTCGGCAAGGCGACCGTTCTCCGCGGCATCTAACAAAGAAGAGGAACCACCATGGCCGACGCATTGCTGAAGAAGCTGCAGGGAATCCCGGTCTGCAAGGACCTGAGCGCCGCCGAAACCAAACAGCTCGTGGCGATCGCCGACGAGAGCGCGGCGAAGAAGGCGGAGGTCCTCTTCAAGGAAGGCGACGGGGGCGACGCGCTGCTGGTGGTGCTCGAGGGCCAGGTCGAGGTGACCAAGCGGGGCGCGGTGCTGGCCAAGCTCGACGCGGGCAGCGTGCTCGGCGAGATGAGCCTGCTCGACGGCGACACCCGCTCGGCGACCGCCACCGCGCTCACCGACGTGAAGTTCCTCAAAATCTCCAACGCCCGCTTCCAGAAGCTGCTCGCGGCCGACAACGTCGCGGCGCTGAAGATCGTCGCCAACCTCGCGCAGGTGATGAGCCGGCGGCTGGCGCTGATCAACGAGAAGCTGGTCGACTCGCTCGGCACAGGGCCCCAGAAGAAGGAAGAGCTCGCCGACTTCGGGCGAATCCTCAACCGCTGGAGCTTCTGAAGGGTCGTAGGGCTTCAGGGCGTTGAAGCGAGCACTGGCTCCCGAGCTCCGCGGCCGACCGCGAAGAACACCGGCGCCGCGAAGAGCTGTACGGCCCCGGCGACCCAGCCCAGCGAGGGCAGCGAGTTCTCGTACAGCCAGCCCATGGTCGCGCTGCCGGCGCAC
>JAYVRT010000776.1:0-4132 GCA_043776025.1 Archangiaceae bacterium
CAGAAGGTGACCTCGATTCAGCAGGCGCTGGTGCTGCTCGGCGAGGCCCCCTTTCGCAAGTGGGTGACGGTGCTCGCCGCCGCCGGCCTCGGCGAGAACCTTCCCCCGGAGCTGGTGGTGACCTCGCTGGTGAGGGCCCGCTTCTGTGAGCAGTTGGCCGCGCCGCGGCTGGGCGGCGCCACCGAGCTCGAGCGGTTCTTCCTCGGGATGCTCTCGCTGATCGACGTGATGACCGGCCGGCCAATCGCCGAGGTGCTGGCCCAGCTTGGCGTCGTCGACCCGGTGAAGGCCGCGCTGTTGTCGCGCACGGGGCCGCTGGGTGCGACGCTCGACGCGGTGACCGCCTTCGAGGAGGCCGACTGGGCGAAGGTCGCCGCGCACTCCCGGGCGATCGGTGTCGACGAGGCGGCGGTCGGCGTCGCCTATCGCGCCGCGGTGGAGTGGGCGGACAAGGTCTTCGCGCCGTAAGAGTCTTCTTCAGCCAGTTCCTCACCCGGCTTGCCTGGCTTCGCGGTCGGTGCTCGATTCGGCGGCGACGACATGCGCCCGGACGGCAGGTGGGTCGACTCGGTGCGGATCAAATGTTGGGTCTACCGGTAAGCAAATGGCCGATGGCACGCGCGAGGTGGAGTGGGAGCTGTGGTCCTCGGACTACTTCGATCGCGACTCGGCGCCGCTGTGCGATGCGCGCGGCACCGGCCGGGTGGAAGGCGTCGCGACGCTGCTCCGCGCGACCCTGAGCGAAGGGCTGCTCGACGACGGTCGCCCTACCTTCACCTGGTTCGAGCTGCGGATCTTCGGCCGGAGGGCCCTGGCCGTGCCGCGGGATCCACTGATGAACCCGGAGCTGAAGCGGCTGCGGGGCTGGATGAACGACGCCGGGTTGATCGACGCCATCGCCCGGGCGCTCACCGGCAAGCCGGGCGACGTCGCCTTCCAGGTGCTCTTCGACGCGATCCAGCAGGCCGGAGACGGCCGCGACCTCGCCCGCTTCCTCGGCGGTTGACCCAGCGCGAGGCAGAAGGGGCTGCGAGCGACGCTGGAGAAAGTCGGGCGAAGGAGCCTAGGTTCCGCGCCCTATGGCCAAGCTCAAAGCGACCCTGATTGGCGGCACTGGCTACGGCGGCGCGGAGCTCCTCCGGCGGCTCCTCTTTCACCCGAACGTCGAGGTGACGCGGGTCACCGCCGCGGACAACATCGGCAAGAAGGTGGGCGAGGTTCACTTCAGCCTCGGCAGCGTGACGAACCTGGGTTTCGAGCAGGTCCCTGCGGCCGAGGCGGCCAGGGGCTCGGACGTGGTCTTCCTCGCGCTGCCGCACAAGACGACGGCGAAGGTGGTGCTGGAGATCCTCGACTCCGGCTACGCGGGCCGCATCGTCGACATGTCGGGCGACTTCCGGCTGCGTGACCCCGCCGCTTACGAGAAGTTCTACGGCGTCGCGCACCCGCGGCCGGCGATGCTCACCGACGGCGCCTTCACCTACGGTCTGCCCGAGCTCAACCGGGCGGCGCTGAAGGCCGCGAAGTACATCGCCAGCCCGGGCTGCTTCGCGACCACCATCGCGCTCGGCCTCTACCCGCTGGCGAAGGCGGGGCTGCTGCAGGGGCCGGTGCAGACCGTCGCCGCCACCGGCAGCTCGGGCAGCGGGGCGAACCCGGTGATCGGCACCCACCACCCGCTGCGGGCCTCGAACCTGCGCACCTACAAGCCGCTCGACCATCAGCACATCCCCGAGGTCGTGCAGACGCTCGCCGGCGCCGGGGCGAAGGACTTCGCGCTGGAGTTCGTGCCGGTGTCGGCCCCGCTGCCTCGCGGCATCTTCGCCACCACCTTCGTCGATCTCCCCGCGGCGACGACGAAGGATCAGCTGACCGCCGCCTGGAAGGCCGCGTTCGCCGCCGAGCCGTTCGTGCGGATCGTCGAGGGAGATCGCCAGCCCGAGGTGGTCGCGGTGTCGGGCGGCAACTACGTCGAGGTCGGCTTCACGCTCGGGCCGGTGGTCGGCGCGCGGCGGCGGGTGGTCTGCTTCTCCGCGCTCGACAACCTCGTCAAGGGCGGCGCCGGCCAGTCGATTCAGGCGTTCAACGTGATGATGGGCTTCGACGAGCGGGCGACGCTCGCCGAGCCGGGGCTGTGGCCGTGAACGCAGGAGAGTGGTTCGTGGTGAAGATCGGCGGAGAGCTGGCGGGCGATCGGGCGAAGCTCGCGCGCACCGTCGGCCGCGCGGTGCGCTCCTTCCTCGAGGCGGGGGTGAAGGTGGCGGTGGTGCACGGCGGCGGGCCACAGGCGACGGAGCTCTCGAAGCGCCTCGGGCTGCAGACGAAGCAGATCGGCGGCCGCCGGGTCACCGACGAGGCGACGCTGGAGGTGATGAAGATGACGCTCGCCGGCCAGGTCTCGGTCGACGTCGCGAGCGCGTTCAAGCTCGCCCACGTGCCGGCGATCTGCACCTCGGGTGTCTCCGCGGGGCTGGTCGAGGCGACGCGCCGTCCACCGATGGTGGTCACCGGCGGCGGGCCGGACCCGGTGGACTTCGGCCTCGTCGGCGACGTCACCGCGGTCAACGTCGCGCTGCTCGAGAAGCTCGCGTCGGCCGGGGTGGTGCCGGTGATGGGCTCGCTCGCCGCCGACGCGCAGGGCAACGTCTTCAACGTCAACGCCGACACCGTCGCGACCCGCGTCGCGGCCCACCTCTCGGCGGCGCGGCTGTTCCTCGTCAGCAACGTGCCCGGGGTGCTGCGCAACAAAGACGACCCGACGACGCGCATCGCCCGGCTCACCGCCGTCGAGGCCCGCTCGCAGATCGCCAGCGGCGTCATCGTCGGGGGGATGATCCCCAAGGTCGAAGAGAGCCTCGCGATGCTGGAGGAAGGGATCGCCGCGATTCACATCGTCGGGTTGGACCCGGACTCGGCGATCCTCGACGAGGCGAACGACCCGGGCAGCCGGGGCACGGTGTTCGTCCGCGGTTGAAGCGCGGGCCGACGGCCTACAGCCACTTGCGCAGCTGCAGCGCCAGCCAAGACAGCACCCGGTCGGTGTACGGCCGGTTCTTGATCGCCTCCCGGGTGATCAGCCGACAGCTTGCGAGGTCCTCCTCGAACATACGCTCGACCGCCGCCGCGAAGGTCGCGTCCTCGAACACGGCGTTGACCTCGAGGTTCTGCCGCAGCGACAGCCCGTCGAGGTTGGCGCTGCCGACGGTGGACCAGTGGCCGTCGGCCACCGCGGTCTTGGCGTGGAGGATCCGCCCCTCCCACTCGTAGACTTTGATCCCCGCGCGCAGCAGCCGGGCGTAGAGCCCCCGCGCGGCCCAGAGCACGATGCTCTGGTCGGTGGCGGCGGCGAGGATCACCGACACCCTGACGCCGCGGCGCGCCGCGCGCTCGAGCTCCTTGATGATCCGCCCCGGGGGGATGAAGTACGCGTGGGTCAGGTAGATCGATCGCTGCGCCAATTGCATCGCGGTGACGTAGGCCTTGCGGATGTCCTTGCGGTCCTTGCGAAAGTGGTTGCCGAGGATTCGCACCGAGCCGGGCGCCGCCCGGGGCCGCTGGTAGCGCTGCTCGCCGAGCGCCGCGCCCTGGTTGGAGCGCCAGGTCCCGAGGAACAGTCGCTCGAGCTCCGCCGCCGACGGGCCCTCGAGGCGCACCGCGGTGTCGCGCCATTCTCGGCCCCCGTCGCCCGCGGCCGCGTAGTCGTTGCTGATGTTGAGCCCGCCGGTGAAGCCCACCTTCCCATCGACGATCAGCGCCTTGCGGTGGTTGCGCCGCTTCAACCGGGCGACGACCGCGCCCAGGCCGCGGGAGAAGCGCACCGGCTGGAAGATGACGAGTCGAATGTTGTCGGCCCGCAGCTGTTCGACGAACTCGTCTGACACCGACGAGCCCCACTGGTCGAACATCAGGTTCACCTCGACGCCGGCCCGCGACCGCTCGCCCAGCGCGTGGGCGAAGCGCCGTCCGGTCGCGTCGTCCTTGAGGATGTACGTCTCGAAGCAGATCGTCTCCTGCGCCGAGGCGATCGCCGCCAGCATCGACGGGAACGCCTGCCGCCCATCCTTCAGGAGGCTGATGCGATCGACGCCGATCGTGACCTCGGCGAAGGGCGCCGTGGCCAGCGCTTCGGTCA
>JAYVRT010000777.1:0-14831 GCA_043776025.1 Archangiaceae bacterium
CGGATCGGCGAGGACCTCGCGGGCCTGCAGTACCAGCCGACGCCGGTGGCGGAGAACGCGGATCTGATCATCCTCAACAGCTGCTCGATTCGCGAGAAGGCCGAGGACAAGCTGCTCTCGGCGCTGGGCCGCTACCGGCAGGTGAAGACCCAGCGGGGCGCGCTGATCGGCGTCGGCGGCTGCGTCGCCCAGCAGGAGAAGGACAAGATCCTCAAGCGGGCACCGTACGTCGACTTCGTCTTCGGCCCGGACAACATCGCGAAGCTTCCCCAGATCCTCCGCAGGGTGTCCGCGCTGCGCCAGCGGGTCGTCGAGACGGCGTGGGTCGATTCGGAGGAGTACGTCTTCCCCCGCGCCGATCCGGGCAGCTCCCACGGCCGGGTGACCCAGTTCGTCACGGTGATGAAGGGCTGCGACAACGTCTGCGCCTTCTGCGTCGTGCCCCACACCCGCGGCCGCGAGGTCAGCCGTGCGTTCCCCGAGGTGCTGATCGAGGTGGCGGCGCTCGCGCGGGTCGGCGTGCGCGAGGTGACGCTGATCGGCCAGAACGTCAACTCCTACAAAGGTGGGATCGGGTTCGATCAGCTGTTGCTGCGGGTCGCCGAAGTCCCCGGGGTCGACCGGGTGCGCTTCACCACCAGCCACCCGCACGATCTCTCCGACGCGCTGATCGACGCCTTCCGCGCCCAGCCGAAGATCGTCTCCCACTTCCAGCTGCCGGTGCAGAGCGGCTCGGACGAGGTGTTGAAGCGGATGCGCCGTGACTACACCGTCGCCGAGTACCTCGAGCGGCTGGCAAAGCTCCGGGCGGCACGACCCGGGATCGCGATCACCACCGACATCATCGTCGGCTTCCCCGGCGAGACCGAGGCCGACTTCGAAGCCACGCTCGAGCTGACCCGCCAGGTCCGGTACGACAACCAGTACAGCTTCGTCTACTCGCCCCGCCCGAGGACGTCGGCGGCCCTGCGCGAGGTGGAGTGGGGCGAGGTCCCCGACGAGGTGAAGCTCAGCCGGCTCGAGCGGCTGCAGAACGTGCAGAAGCAGATCGCCGCCGAGATCAACGCCGCCCACCGCGGGCAGACCCTCGAGGTCCTCGTCGAGGGCGGGTCGAAGAAGGACGCCGGACGCCGCTTCGGCCGCACCGGTCAGAACAAGGTGGTGAACTTCGACGGCGACGCGCCGATCGGAGCGATCGTCGAGGTGCTGATCGGCGACACCAGCGTCGGTGCGCTCTACGGCAAGCAGGGCCGCACGCTGTCGCCGCCGCGGGTCGAGATCCTGCAAGACGCGCCGGCGCCCGAGTTGTGCGTCGCCTGATCGACGTCGGGCCGGCGCTCGCGTACGCCGCGCTGATCTTCTTCCTCTCCTCGCAGTCGTCCTTTCCGGTGCCCCCCGCGATCTGGACCTTCGACAAGGGGCTCCACTTCATTGAGTACGGCGGCCTGGGCTTCCTCACCGCGCGCGCCTTCTTTGGGCTGGGCGTCAAAGCGCCAGTGGTGATCGGGGCGATGGCCGCCGCCCTCTACGGGGCCACCGACGAGCTGCACCAGTACTTCGTCCCGGGGAGATCGTGCGACGTGCGCGACTGGGTCGCCGACGTGATCGGCGCTGCGCTGGGGGCGTTCGTTTTTCACAGGCTGGTTCAGTGGCGGGTCAGGCGTGGTACCTAGGGGACAACATGCTCAAACGATTGGCAGTCGCGCTCGCAGCGGTGGTGGTGGCAGCGGTGGCCGGCGTCTCGCTGTCGGCGGTCGCCGGCGGCAGCTTCAACAAGGGCTCCTGCACCTTCAACGGGAAGAAGCTCTACGGGAAGATCCAGGAGGTGAGCTCCTTTCCTGACGTCAAGGTCCAGGTGGTGACGTCGTTTCCGGACGTGAAGGTGCAGAAGGTCAGCTCCTTTCCGGACTCCTGCGGCAAGTGGCAGATGGTCACCTCGTTTCCGGACACCAAGGTGCAATTCGTCACCTCGTTTCCCGATGTGAAGGTCCAGTACGTGACCTCGTTCCCTGGCGCGCAGTGAGCTTGCTGGCGCTGCCGCTGATGTTGGCGCTCGGTGGCGCTCCGGCGGCAGAGCCGACGAACGCCCAGGTCGAGGGCTGGCTGCGGTCGCTGCGGGGCGAGCTGCCGCCGAACACCCAGCTGAGGTTGAAGAGCAGGACCTCGCCGATCCCCCGGGCGAAGGGCGACGTGCGCGAGGTCTACGCCAAGGTCGCGCCGGGCACGGTGCTGATCCGTACGCCGCACGGGTTCGGCACGGGGATCGTGATCAACGCCAGGGGCTACATCCTCACCAACCACCACGTGATCGCTCCCGCGGTGACGATCGACTTCCGCCAGCAAGTGGGTGTCGAGCTCGGCAGGCTCGACGAAGACGGGCTGATGGAGAAGGACGGCAGCCCGCGGATCGCCTGGGTGCTGAAGTCCGATCCGTTGATCGACCTGGCGGTGATCAAGCTCGACGACGTGCCAAAGGACTTGCGGGTGGTGAAGGTCGCCGAGAAGGACCCGGTCCCCGGCGAGCCGGTGTCGGCAATTGGCAACGGCGGGATCGGGCTGATGTGGGCGATCAAGGACGGGGAGATCTCCAGCATCGGGAAGCTCGCGACCCACCTCGCGTTGCTGGTCGGCTCGGAGTGCCAGACGAGCACCGACCCGGCCGTCGCTGACGCGTGCAAGCGGTCACGCGCCAACCTCGAAGTCGAGCGCAAGGCGATCGCCGAGCGCGTCCCCGGCCTGGTGATCCAGAGCAGCTGCACCATCTCCCCGGGCGACTCCGGAGGGCCGCTGGTCAACCGCGCCGGCGAGCTGGTGGGCGTCAATGCGTTCCTCCGCAGTGACTCGAGCGCGCCGGTGACGACCAACTTCCACATCCACGTCAAAGAGGTCCGGAAGTTCCTCGCCGAGGTGCCATCGGAGGCGCAGCCCCGCATCGGACAGCCCTGGGACAACCTCGTCGGCCAGGCGTCGCTGCTCGACGCGGATGGCGACGGAATCAAAGAGACGCTGTGGATCAAGCAACTGCCGGTGCCGGCGGCGTTCGTCGACGCGGACGAGGACAGCCGGCTCCCCTCGAGCGCGTGGCCCGATTCGGTGCTCACCGCCCGGCAGCTGAAGGCGGAGTTCGCGCTGCGGAAGGTGGGCGATCGGATCGCGGCCTACTACGACGCCGACGGCGACCGGCGCTTCGAGCGGGTGCACCTGCTGGCGCCGGGCGGAAAGCCGGAGGCGTTCGAGATCGGCCCCGACGGCTCGATGAGGCGAATCGAGGCCTCGGTGCCGCTGATCGACCCCGCCCAGCTGAAGAGCGAGGCAGCGCGCGCGCGGCTCGTCGCGGTGGCAGCGGCGGTGCTCGGGATGATCACCGGCACCTCCGGCGGCGACCTGCCGGACCCGCTGCTCGCCGCGGGAGCGCAAGGCAACCTCTTTGACGGCGACAAAGACGGGAAGTTCGACGTGCTCGAGATCCATTCGATCGGCGCGCTGGTGACGCTGCTGGATCTGTCGCAGGCCGAGCTGCCGGGGCTCAACAACCTCAAGGCGAGCAAGGCGCTGGTGAGCAAGGCGCTGTCCCCGCGCGTCTCGTTCGTCGAGCGCGGCGAGAAGCTCTGGGCGTTCTTCGACACCAACGCCGATCACAAGTTCGACCTGCTCGCCGAGTGCACCGACTCGGGTTCGGGAGGAATCACCCACGCCTGGGCGCTCACCGACAACGGCGAGCTGGGCAAGGAGCGCCCGGACCTGGTCGGCCAGCTGCTCGGGCGAGCGTTGCCCGCGTTCGGGTTGAGCCCCACTGAGGCCACCCGCTACCAGTCAATCCTCCGGACGCTGCACGTTCCGTGGGAGGTCTCGGCGAAGGCGGCCACCGCCCAACCCCACCCGATCTTCGACGTAGGCACCGACGTGCTCTCCGAGACCCCGGCGGCCCAAGGCTTCGCCAACGCGGTGATCTCCGTCGTCGGCTCGGGCGAGAAGCAGCGGGCGAGCCTGCTGTTCGACCTCGACGCCAACGCCGAGAAGGCGAAGTCACCGGCCCAGCTGGAAAAGCTCGCCGCCCAGGGCAGCTTCCCGGCGGAGTTCGCCTGGGTCCAGCGGGGGCGGCACGAGTGGTTTCTCTACGACACCAACCATGACGGGCGGTTCGACGTCGTGCTCTTCAAGGGCGCCACGGCGACCGTCGCCTTTCGGGTCGACGAGAAGGGCGCGGTGACCGCGGCGCCCGAGCTGGTCAAGGGCCCGTTGATCCGCTCGGAGCTGTTCGCCGACCCGAAGCTGAAGGCGGGGTTGTCGGCGCTCGCCTCGGTGTACTTCAACGGTGACGCGCTGCTGCCGTGACCGACGGCACGCCGATCGATCGGGTGGCGTTCGTGCCGCTCGACGCGCCGCGGTCCGAAGCGGTGCGGTTGACGCTCGCCGACTTCGCCGCGGGTCAGGCCTCGACCTCGATGGCCTGGTGGAGCGGACGCCCGAAGTCCTCGGCGCGGTTCGAGTTGCCGCAGTTCCCCACGCTCGATGAGGCGTGGACGCTGTGGCTGTTCCTCCTCGCGGAGAAGGGGGCGATCGACTCCCGGCTCGAGGCGATGTGCCGGTACGCCGAGGACGCGCGGCAGGGCCGGTGGACCGATCAGGTCCCCGTCGAGGCGACGGTGCAGGCGGTGTACCTCGCGCTGGCGCAGGAGGCGCTGATCGGCGCGAGCAGCCCGGCGCGGTTCCTCGAGGAGGCCTGGGCGCTGTTCGAGGCGGTGACGGCGCGGCTGCTGGCGGGGAAGGGGTTGCTCGACGATCCCTTCCTGCTCTCGGTGCCCCGGCTGCAGAGGTACGTCGCCGGGCTGCGGCAGGATCAGCAGTTGTTCGCCGAGGACCTGAAGCGGGCGCGGCGCCACCGGGTGACGTTGCCCGCCGAGGCCTCGATCAGCGGCGGCCCGCGCGAGCTGCACCTGTTGGTGATGTGCCGGCCCGCGGCGTCCCAGTTCAAGCTCTGGGCGCGCAGAGAAGGCGCTCCGCTGTTGCTCGTCGAACAGCGCGACGCGCTGGTGGTCCTCTCGGTGGATCCGGCTGCCCGGGTGCGCCTGAGCCGGCTCGCGCCGCTGCTGTCGCACAGGGACGGCGGGCGCGCCTGGTACGACGGCGCCCGCCACGAGGGCACCCTGGTCGCCTCGCCCCGCGAAGGCACAAACCTGAAGCTCGACGACGTGGTCGCGGTGCTCGGAGCCTGGGCGACGGTGCGGCCCGCCGGGGTCCGCTTCACCTGGGGAGGGAAGCGGGCGGTCTTCGTCCCCGCCGCCGCGGTGGTCCTCGCCGGGATCATCGCCGCCCTGCGCGTGCCGCCCCCGGTCGAGCCATCCGCGACGGCAGGGGCCAAGGGCGATCCCATCCCCGTGGCGCAGGTGGTGAACCTCCTCGCCTCAGCAGAGGGGCCGCGCGCCTTCGCCTCCTACGCGCTGGTGGCGGGCGTCTGTGGCTACGTCGGCGAACGCGAG
Source organism: Archangiaceae bacterium (assembly GCA_043776025.1). GTDB lineage: Bacteria > Myxococcota > Myxococcia > Myxococcales > Myxococcaceae > JAYVRT01. The sequence goes on from JAYVRT010000777.1 coordinate 5,481, forward strand.
CTCCACTCTCCCTGCCGGGACGCGCGCGAGGTGCGGCGGTTGCTGGTCGACCGGCTCGGCTACCCACCGGCGAACGTGCTCTTCCTCGTCGACAAGCCCGAGGACGGCGAGGAGACCGACGGTCCCCCGACCGCCGCCAACCTGAAGTTGCAGCTCGAGAAGTTCCGCGAACGCTTCGCCGCGCGCGAAGAGTCGAGCTTCCTCTTCTATTATTCGGGACACGGCGGCTACGAGAAGGGCGCGCGCAAGGACTTCGGCGTCTTGCAGCCCAGCGGTTACTTCGAGAACCCGTCGCTGCCGATCTCGGATCGCGGGTGGGACATGCAGGAACTGCTCGACGGCATCCGCAAGGGAGTTCCCTCGCGGCACGTGATGGTGGTGCTCGACGCGTGCTACAGCGGCTGGGCCGTGGGCGCGAAGGGACAGGCCTCGTTGTCGGACGCGATGCACTCGCTGTGGAAGGAGCGCGCCGAGGTGGTGATCACCGCGGGCACCCGCGGGCAGCGGGCGTGGGAGGACGAAGCGGAGGAGGGCGCGTGGCAGTGGGGCGGCCACTCGGCGCTGACCGCGTTCCTCCTCGAGGGCCTGGGCGCCTCGGGAAAGCTGTTGGCCGACGCCAACTCCGACCGCGTCGTCACCGACGAGGAGCTCTTCAGGTACCTGCGCCAGCGGGTGCCGGCGGCCGTGAGAGACTTCAAGCGCTCCGAGCAGACCCCGCAGTTCTTCCGCTTCGACGAGCAGCTGCCGAAGAGCGGTCAATTCCTCTTTCTTCCCCGGGAAGGTCCCTAGAGTGCCCGGCCAGCGGCGGGTGACGTGATGGACATCGAACCGCTGCTGGTGCGGCTGTCGGCGCTCGCTCCTGCGTTCGGGCGGGCGCGAGAAGACATCGAGGCGATGGTCACCCGCGGCCGGGGCGGCGACTACAAGGGCGTGATGCAGAACTGCCGCCTGGTGCTCGAGGCGCTGCTGCGGGCCCTGGTCTCCGACGAGCTGAAGCAGACGCCGGGGAAGGCGATGCTCGACGAGCTGATCACCCGGTTCCGTCAGCAGGCCAACTCCCACCTGATCCCGACCAACATCCTCGCCCACATGGGCACGGTGCAGGCCTGGGGCAACCTCTCCTCCCACGATCACGCGACGGGTCTGTCTGACGACAGCGTCAAGGTCGGCAAGCTCGAGGTGCTCGCCTCGCTCAACTCGATGGTGGCGATCCTCGAATGGTACGCCGGCCGGTACGCTCAGACCCTGGCCTCGATCTCCCGCGAGGCGGTGACGCTGCGCGCGGCGGCCGTCCCCCAAGCGAAGAACGGGCCGCCGGTCGCGTTGATGCTGCTCGGGTTGCTCGTGGCAGGTGGGATCTTCTTTGCGGTGAAGGGCAGAACCGCGGACGCGCCGATGGCGCCGAACCCCGCGCCGCAGGCATCCGTGGCGCAGCCCTCCACGTTCGCGGCCCTCGATGCGCTCTACCGCGGGTGGGACGAGCCGCTGCCCCCGCCGGGATGCCGGTCCTCCGCGGAAGCGGCCACCCTGGGCGCCCGCGGAGAGGAACTCGCCATCCTCGAGGCGCTCCCGGTGCGGCGGAGCGCCGAGGCCTGGTACCTGATCGCCCGTGCCCGGATGGCGCACAAGCTCAGCGCCACCGACGCGACGACGCAGGCGCTGGGCTGCGCCGGGTTCGCCGCGGCGTTCAACCTCGCGGGGAAGATCGCGGTACGGGACGAGCGCTTCTCCGACGCGCTGCCAAGCTTTCAAGCCGCGCTCGACGCCGCTCCGGACTTTCACAAGGCCCGCTACAATCTGGGGGTGCTCTACCTGAAGGTGGGACGGATCTCCGACGGCGTGGCGGATCTGAAGCGCGTGACCGCCGCCGACCCGAAGCACGCCGAGGCCCACTTCTGGCTCGCGGTCGCCCACGAGGGCCAACACCGGGCCGTAGAGGCGAAGACCGAGTTCTGTGCCGCCTTCGACAACGGCATGATCGAAGCGAAAGATCGATGCAGCCGGTGATCTGCGCCGCGCTGCTCCTCGCGGGCGTCGCCGGGGCCGCGCCGCTGAAGCTGGCGGTGGTCTACGGCCACAACGGGGGCACTGCGGTCCACGCGCCGCTGCGGTTCGCAGAAGCCGACGCCGCCCGGGTCGCCGCGGCGCTGGTGGAGCTCGGCAGCGTCAAGGCCGAGGACCTCAAGCTGGTCCAGGGCCGGCGGCGGGCCGACTTCGAGGCTGCGCTGCAGTGGGCGGCGGGCCGCGTCGCCGCTGCGCACCGCACCCCGGGGGCGCAGGCGATCCTCACGGTCTACGTCTCATCGCACGGAGACGACGGCCGCGGCCTCGAGCTGGGCGCGGAAACGGTCAGCTGGGTGGAGCTGAAAGCGGCGCTCGCCGCGACCAAGGCCGACGTGCGGGTGGCGATCGTCGACGCCTGCAGCGCCTCGGGGCTGCTCGAGGTCAGCGGCCGCGCCAGCCCGACCTTCGAGATCCAGGCTGAAGATCGTCTCACCGTGTCGGGCGAGGCGTGGATCACCTCCAGCGCCGCCAACGAACCGTCGCTGGAGGCGGGCGCCTACAAGGGCAGCGTCTTCACCCACCACCTGCTCGCCGCGCTCAGGGGCGCCGCTGATCGTTCGGGCGACGGCCTGGTCTCGATGGAGGAGGCCTACCGGTACGCCTACGCCCGCACCGTCGAGGGCTCGAGCGGGCAGCACCCGGGCTACGGCTTCAAGCTCGCGGGGTACGGTGAGCTGGTGCTCGCCTCGCCGCGGACCGCCAGCGCGACGGTGACGATCCCCCGGGGGATCGAGGCGCTCACCGTCGCCGACGCCGACTCGCAAGACCGCTTCCTCGAGCTGCGAGCGCCCGAGGGCCGGATCCTCGCGCTCCCCGCTGGCCGGTGGCAGCTCGAGGTGTGGCGCGCGGGGAAGGCGAGGGTAGGGCGGCTGACGCTCGCCGCGGGAGACAAGGTCGCGATTGACGAAAGCACCCTCAACGATCCGGGGGCCGCCACCGCTCAGCTGGTTCGCCTCGGCGCGCAGACCGGCTGGTGCCTCGGGAAGGTCGAGGGAGATCCGGCCCTCGCGGACCGGCTCGTCGCCGCCCTCGGCAAGCGGCCAAGAGACTGCGGCGCCGGAGCCGGCGTGGTCTGGCTGCGACTGTCTCGCGAGCGGACGAAGGGGATTCACGTCACCGGCCAGGCCGCCGGCCGGGCGATCGACCTCCACACCGACGACGACGCCCTTGTGGGCGACGTTCAGGCCGCGCTGGGCGCCCGGTAATCGAAATGGCTCCCGCGCCGAGGGCGTGTAGAGTCCTTTTCGAGAATGGACGCAGTCACCGCCATGCGCGACAGCCCGCTCTTCAAGGGCTTCACCGAGACCGGGCTGAACATCATCGCGGGGATCTGCGCCTCGCGGGCCTACCCGCTCGGCACGCCCCTGTTCGTCGAGAACATGGTCGCCGACTCGCTGTTGATCATCGCCGAGGGCACGGTCGCCCTCGCCACCAAGGGCAGCCGGGGAGAAGAGATCCACCTCGGCGAGCTGGCCGTCGGCGACTGGCTGGGCGAGCTGTCGCTGATCAACGTCGGGCAGCGGCTGTGCACTGCCACCGCGGCGACCGCGGTCACCGCGTTCGAGATCCGCCAGGCCGACTTCCAGAAGCTGATCGCGCTCAAGCCCCAGGCCTGCATCAAGCTGTTGATGGCGATCGTCTCCGCCTTCGGCCAGAAGGTCGTCGACAACAAGGACGCCCTGCGCTCTCTGCTCACCAAGTGACGGCGGTTTGGTGACACAGCGGTGGCCTCACGGGCCCCCCAGCCGTGATTTGAAGGCTTGAAGCCGGGGTCCCGTTCAGGGTACCCATCGAACCTAAATGCGCCTGAAGACTCTGCTCTGCGTGTTGTGCCTGGCCACGCCCGCCTTTGCCGCGGGTGAAGGCGACTGGTTTGCCAGCCTCTACACCGGAGAGGGCATCGAGCTGCGCTCGGACGAGAGGGTGTTCGCGCTCTTTGCCGTCTTCAATGCCCTCGGCTTCGACCAGGGCCCCGTCTCGCGCAAGGAGCCAGTGCCGAAGGTGCGCTACCACCCGGTGCGGCAGCAGGTGCGGGCCCGGGTGATTGGCGGAGACCCCGAGGTCCGACGGTTCGCCGACGACTTCTTCGACAAGCACCCCGCGGCGCTGCGCAGCTACCTCACCTGGGCGGTGCACGGCTCTCCCCCGCCGTTCAAGGACGCCCCGAAGTCGAAGGAGAAGGACCTGGCCGAGCTCAAGGGCTTCGAGCAGGTCCTCGCGCGCGCGTGGACGGGCTGGAAGCTCGATGAGCTGATGGGCACCGTGCAGGGCGAGTACCGCAAGGCGATCAAGAACTACCTCACCGCGATCGACGCCCCGCTGAGCAAGGCCCGCGCGATCCTCAAGGTGCCGGACAACGGCCCCCAGTCGCTGCTGGTGGTCAACCTCCTCGACTCGCAGGACGAGGTCCGCGGGGTGATGGGCGAGGGCGAGATCGTCCTCGTCGTCGGCCCCTCCGACAAGCCCAACGTCGAAGGTTTGTTGCGCGAGTACGCCCGCGTCCTTATCGATCCGGTTGTCGCGAAGAAGGTCTCCGGGTGGGCTGGAGGCCCACAGTTGCTCAAGGAGGCGCAGGTGTCTGGAGCTTCGGAGCAGACGGTCGGCGACTATGCGACCGGGCTGCTGACCTACGCGGTCGCGCTCAAGGCGATGGACGCCAACGACGCCACCTGGGACGCCGTCGCCAACCGCGGGTACTTCGGAATCAAAGAGATCGGCAAGATGTTCGATGAGGGCAAGCCACTCGATGGCTGGGTGCTCGACGCGTTGGTCAAGGCGGAGACCCGCCGGCCGGCGAAGAAGTAATTCTTGGAAGACCTACTTCTACAGCTCGTCGATCAAACGTCGGGGGTCTTCTCGTACGGCATCGTCTTTCTGGTGCTGTTGCTGTGCGGCCTGGGCGTCCCGCTGCCCGAAGACATCTCGCTGATCCTCGGCGGGTACCTCGTTCACGACGGCAAGGCGCAGCTGTGGTTGATGATGATCGTGGGGTTCCTCGGCATCCTTCTGGGTGACTCGATCATCTTCTTTGCCGGCCGGCGCATCGGCTCGCAGATCGGCAACAAGCCGCAGGGCTTCTTCGCGCGGATCGTCACCCCGGAGAAGCGCGCCCGGGTCGAGGGGCTCTTTCACCGGCACGGCGAGAAGATCGTGATGCTCGCCCGCTTCATGCCCGGCGTCCGCGCGGTGACGTTCTTCACCGCCGGCTCGGTGCGGATGAAGTACAGCCACTTCGTCCTCTTCGACGGGCTCGCGGCGCTCGTCTCCGCCCCGGTGTTCGTCTACCTCGGCTTCCGCTTCGGCGGAGAGCTCGAGACGCTGATCGACAACGTCCGCAAGGGCCAGACCCGGGTGGTGATCGGCCTCGTCGTCGCGGTCGTCTCCTACGTCGGCTACCTGGTGTGGAAGAGCCGCCGGGACAAGGCGCTCGCCGCCGCCGAGAAGGCTGCCCTGAGCGCGATGGCCCAGGGCTCCGAGGTGCGCGCCCCGGCTTCGGTCGGTGCGCCCAATCTGCCTGCCGACAAGGTTGGCCTTTAGCGGAGCCAGACCGCCGCGTGCGGTGGCCTGTTGAAGTTGCCGTTGGGCCAGTCGGCCTCCGAGGAAGGGCCGTCCTGACCGTTGCCGTTGTGCACGAAGCCGTCGGCCTGGCTGCCCGGCTTCATCGTCGCGACGCTCATGCACGCGTCCAGCGGGTAGCTCCAGCCCCAGGTGACTCCGTCTGGGCCCAGCTCATAGGTCGAAGGAAACCCGCCGCCTGTCGCGCCGCCGGCGTTGATGCCGTAGTTGTTCTGGTAGCAGGGGAAGGAGAACTGGCCGCTGAAGTCGACGAGCACGCCGCCGTCAGGCTGCGCCGCGACGTTCGCGAAGCCGGCATCGTGCCTCCACCAGGTGTTCATCGTGCGACCCTCGGGCATTGGCCAGGCCACCCATTGAGAGTGGTCCGAGTTGCTCAGCCGCACCTCGGTGGCGACGTTCACCAGGGTCGCCAGCGCCACCACCCCCACCAACGCTGCGTGTCGACCGATCACGGTGGCGCTCAGGGCTGCTTGAGCAATTCCGCGAGGCGGTGGGCGAGGCCCAGGTGGACCGCGGCTGCCTCGAGCATCTGACGTTCCTTCCTGTCGATCTTCCCGTCGATCATCGCCAGGCTCACCAGCTCGCGGAGGAAGCTCTCGGCCTCGGGCGTCTGCTTCGCCACCAGCCGATCGAAGAGCCCCGTGCCCGCGTTGATCGCCAGCTCCACGTTCGCCCAGGGCACGTCCCACCGCTCGGAGCACATCCGCAGCAGCTGCTTTTCCTTCGCGTCGAGCACGCCGTCGGCCATCGCCATCGCCGCCATCATGTAGAGCAGCCGTTCGCGCTCCGAGCGATCGACCACCTCGGCGCCAATCCCCGCCTGGGCGTAGCGGGTCTGCGGACCGCCGTGGGCGCGCCAGGCCTCCCAGAGCACCGCGTCGCTCAGCACCCAGTCGCGCTCGCCGCTCGCAAGGGGCGCGCTGCAAAAGTCACAGGCAGTCGACGCGTTGTCCGACAGCGGGGCGTTGCAGTTGGGACAGCGGTTGGTCGCCATTCCCTGCTCAGCGTGGGTGGTCGCGCCCTTCTTGCGGGACAGGGTGAAGACCCAGCGCTGCGGCACCGTGGGCAGCGACGGCACCTTGCCCTCGAGTGGGCCGATGCCCTGGCGCGCGCTCCAGCGGATCTCGACGTGCGCGAGATCGGCCTGCTCGCCAGGCTGTACCGCCCGGGTCTGCACCGAGCCGACGGCGCACTCGAGGAAGACCCTGCGCTTGCTCTGCGCCTGGAGTGCGGAGGCGTCGGCGCTCAGCCGCGCCTGGAAGTCGGGGGTCGCCACCTTGGCGAGCACGCCGGGGGTGCCGAAGGACTGGGCCTCGATCCACCGCCAGAAACACAGGCTGGCGCGGTCTTCGAGCACCTCGGTGTTGAGCGCGGGATCCGTCTGTCGCAGCTTCGCCAGGCCTTCGACGCCGGTGTCGTTGCGGACGAACTCCATTCCCTGGGTGATCTCCGCCAGCACCCAGTCGTAGTTCCCGGAGTTGACGATCGCGCCGCACGCCTCGCAGCTGTTGGCCGCGCCGCCGTTGAAGGGAGCGCCGCAGTTGGGGCACTTGCCCTGGGTCAGGTCCTCGCCGATCTTCGTCAGGGCGCCGGGCTTGCGGACGAAGCTCCAGACTTCGACGAACGGCTCGAGGGAGGCCTTGCGCGCGGCCGCCTCGGCCTGCTCGTCGGTGAAGCCAGTGGGCACATCGGCGTCCCGCATCGCCGCCTTCATCCGGATGTGCACCGTGTTGAACCACTCGCTCTGCTCGAGCCCGATGATCTGCAGATCGAGCAGGGCCACGTCGGCGATCGCGTCGCGGATCCCCTGCGCCTGGAGCAGCCGCGACTGGGTGGTGAGCCGCTGGAAGCTCGCGTCGGAGAGAAACGGGCGCACCTGGGCCAGGTTCCGCTTGAACCAGGAAGACTGGACGTCGAGGAACAGCCGCTTCGTCTTGTCGAACAGCGAGAGCAGATCGAACGTCGGGTCCTTTTCCTTGAGCTTGGCGACCCACTCCGAGACCACCGCGCCGCTCACCGCCGTGCGCTGGCCCTCTTCCATCCGCTCGATCGCTTTCCGGGTCGAGCCGTTGCCGTTCTGCATCTGGCGGTAGACGACGTAGCCGACGAAGAGCAGCAGCAGCGGGACGCCCAGCACCGGGTACCGGAAGGCGAGGAACACCAGGTCCAGGAGGATGCCCGCGTCGCCGTCGCCGCTGCTGCTGTCGCGCCGGCCGCTGTCGTAGTGCTCGCCGCCGCCGACCCGGGCCAGGGCCTCACCGGCGGCCAGCAGCGCCACCAGGAAGGGGACGAACGCAGCTGCCTGGGCTAACCATCGGACGCCGGATTTCATCGCGCTTCAACAATGCCAGAACCAGGGGACGATCATGGCTGAGTTTCAAATCGTGGCCGAGGGCGCCGTCGAGCGGTGGACGATCGACGCCGAGGCCCGCCGCAACGCCCTGAGCAAGGCGGTCGTCGCCGAGCTGCAGCAGCAGGTGCAGCGGGTCTCGGGGGCCGATCGTTCGGTGCGCGCGGTGGTGCTCACCGGCGCCGGCGACAAGGCGTTCTGCGCCGGCGCGGATCTGAAGGAGCGCAGCACGATGTCGGAGGAAGAGGTCCGCCGGTTCCTCGAGCAGCTGCGACGCACCTTCCGGTCGATCGAACTGTCCGACTGCGTCTTCATCGCCTTCGTCAACGGCGCCGCGCTCGGTGGCGGCACTGAGCTCGCGCTGGCGTGCGACCTGCGGGTCGCCGCGCCCACCGCCCAGCTGGGCCTCACCGAGGTGAAGCTGGGGATCATCCCCGGCGGCGGAGGGACACAGCGGCTGCCGAGGCTGATCGGCAAAGGGCCGGCGAAGGAGCTGATTCTCACTGGACGGCGCGTCGAGGCGGGCGAGGCGTTGGCGCTGGGCATGGTGAACAAGGTCGGCACCCTCGCCGATGCCCACGCGCTCGCGAGCGCAGTGGTAGAGAACGCGCCGATCGCCGTCGGGGCGGCGAAGCATGCAATCGACGAAGGGTTCTCGCTCGACCTCGACGCAGCGCTCGGGCTCGAGCAGAAGAAGTACGAGCTGACCCTCAAGACCGCCGATCGCCTCGAAGGCCTCGCCGCCTTCGCCGAGAAGCGAAAGCCCCTGTTCACCGGCCGGTAGGGTCCTGCTATGGCGCGGCCCCCATGGGAACCGATCAGTCGCTGAAGGCGAAGCAGTCGCAGGTCGAAAAAGGCGGCGCCGCGAAGTACCACGCGAAAAACAAGGAGACCGGCAAGCTCTTCGCCCGCGAACGGATCGCGCTGCTGGTCGACCCCGGCTCATTCCTCGAGGAAGGCAAGCTCGCCAACAACCTCGATCCCGAGCTGCCCAGCGACGGGGTGATCACCGGGCTGGGCCGGCTCGACGGCCGGACGATCGCGATCATGGCCAACGACTCGACGATCAAGGCCGGCAGCTGGGGCGCGCGGACGGTGGAGAAGATCATCCGGATTCAGGAGAACGCGGCGCGGCTTAGGTGCCCGCTGTTCTACCTCGTCGATTCCGCCGGAGCGCGGATCACCGACCAGGTGGACATGTTCCCCGGCCGGCGCGGGGCAGGGCGCATCTTCCACAACGAGGTGCACCTGTCGGGCGTGGTGCCCCAGGTCTGCCTGCTCTTCGGCCCCTCGGCCGCGGGCGGCGCGTACATCCCCGCGTTCTGCGATGTCGTCATCATGGTCGAGGGCAACGCGAGCAT